>QIAS01000044.1:9119-16324 GCA_003225615.1 Acidobacteriota bacterium
CGGTGGACATTACTCCGATTTTCTCTTTCCCGCACAGAGTGAGATGACGAGGCTGGCTCGCAATCGGAGCCAGACTGATTTCCCGGACAAAAGGATAGCGGCTCGCCTAAGTTTTACGTGATCCGAGAACTAACGCGAGGACTCCGCCCGCGAGAAGGACAATACCTACAGCGGGAGGGAGCTTTTCACTAGTCTCAGTCTGGACGCCGATTTTAGTATCTCCGATCTTGACAGCGTGGTTCTCGTGGCGAGGAATTGGTACTACAAAAGCCAGCACTCCTAAGACCAGCAGCACGACTCCGATAATAGTGACGCTCTTCATAGTGGAAGCTCCCGTCAAGAGATCGGGTTGCGTGTTATCCCACGACCTCCACCCTCGCCGCGTTCGGGATGACTCCCGCCTTGTATCCCATATCCAGCAACCGCCGCACTGCTTCGCGGCCATCCGGGCCGTAATCAAGCGTGCGCTCGTTCACGTACATGCCGACAAACTTGTCGGCAGTGGGCGAGTCGAGATCGCGGGCAAACTGCATGGCGTAGGCCAGCGCTTCCTCGCGATGATCGAGTGCGTACTGAATGCTTCGGCGCAGCGCGTGAGCGACGCTGGACATCAACTCCGGCCCAAGATCGCGGCGAATGGCATTGCCCCCAAGGGGAAGGGGCAGGCCGGTAACCTGGTGCCACCAGCGTCCCAGGTCTACGACCCGGTGGAGGCCGGATTTTTCGTAGGTGAGTTGGCCTTCATGAATGATAAGCCCGGCTTCGTACTTACCTTCCAGCACTTGAGGAATGATCTGATCGAAAGGGACGACCTCGGTCTGAATGCCTGGCGCAAACAGCCGCAGCGCAAGGTATGCGGTGGTCAGCGTGCCGGGGACCGCGATTCGCTTTTGCTTGATCTCGCTCTGGGTGAAAGCGCGAGTCGCGACGATCATCGGCCCATAGCCCTCGCCTACGCTTCCACCGCTGGGCAGCAATGCGTACTTGTCCTGGATGTATGGATACGCGTGAAAAGAAATCGCCGTAACGTGGTAAACGCCTTGCCTGGCTTTGTGATTGAGCGTCTCGATATCGCAAAGCGTATGTGTGAAGCGCAGCCCAGGTACGCGCACTTTGTTGGTGGCAAGAGCATAAAACATGAAGGCATCATCGGAATCGGGGCTGTGGGCGACCGTGATCTCGCGAAGCTGCGAGTCTCTCCCTTCTTCCGATGGAACTTCGGTTAAGATTTTTTCAGAAGACGCGCCCAGCGGGCTCATGCGTGGACCCTGGGCTCGCGCCTGATTCGGATTGCCATTGCGGCTGCCGCCATCACTTTGATCACTTCAGCAAACATGAACCAGTAGAGTCCGATCCGGAATGCTTGACTGACCGAATGCGTGAGCACTAGAAGCCAGCCGACGCCTCCCGCGAACAAAACGACTTCCGCTGCTGTAGCGGCAAACACAGCGCGGGCAAAAGTCCTGCGGCCATGTTCCATAATCCATCCGGCCAGGCCGGCGACGAATGGATAGGCCAGCAAAAATCCGCCCGTTGGACCAAGCAGCTGGGCAACTCCCCCAATACCTAATGGATTGAAAACCGGCAAACCGGAAGCGCCTTCGGCCAGGTACAGCGCCAGCGCGGCGAATCCGCGACGGCTGCCCAGCACCAAGCCAACCAGCAACACGCCGAAGTTCTGCAAGGTAAGCGGGACCGGAGTAGGCAAAGGCACCGTGACACGCGCGCACAGTGCCACAAAAAGGCTCGCGCCGACTACGATGGCGACCTGTTTAACCCACTCGACCGGACGAGGCGTGCTGAGCGTCTGAGTAAGAGCCATATGAGTTCTCCGAAGTGGATACCTGTAGGAAACTGGTCAGAGTTTGTCGGCCTGGCGTTCGTTTTCCATCTGATCCAGGGCGCGCTGGCGAGCCGCGTCTGCCGCCAGCATGTGGCCGCGAATACGCACATACAGCGCAATCGCGACAAACACAATCACCAGAGTACTGACACCCAGGATGATAAACCACCACGTCATCCGCACAATGACCTAGCATACCAAAATGAACGCGCGGCTGGTGTGCATGTGCCGCCTACGCCGGACTATTTCTTCTCTCCAATCACCGATTTCTTGGCCTGGTTGAACGCGTCTACGTTGCTCTTGTCGATGAGTGCGGAACCGGTGTCCACGAAAGCGGGAATGGGAGCAAAACTGTTCTTGGCAAAATCCACGTCCAGCGAGGTCAACTTGTAATGATAAAGATCGTCCAACATGCGCAATCCAACGAAGCTCATGGTGTAAGGCTTTTGGGCAATGGTAGCGGCAATCACGCCTCGCTGGATCCACTCCAGCGTGTCCGGGTCCGTGTCCATGGCGATGATCACCTTGTTTTTTACATCGTTATTGCTCAGCACCGTGGCTACTTCTTTGCCGGCCAGTGCCTCCAGGCAAACGAAAGCGTCGACCTTGTCCTTTTCCTTCCCTAGAATCTGTGTCGCGGTATCGAAGGCGACACGCGGGTCTCCTTTGATGTCAACCACCCGCGTGATTTTGATTTGTGAATGACCCTCAAGCGCGTCGCGATAGATTCGTCTGCTCTGGCATGGTGAACACCACAACGTTTCCTTTGCCCTTTAGTTCGGTAGCGAGCCTCTGGCCCCCGCTTTTGCCGGCCTCGTAGTTGTTCGTTCCTATGAAGAAAAGGCGTTTGCTGGAAGGAGCGTCAGAATCAATGGTGATCACTGGAACGCCCGCGGCGATCGCGCGATTGATGTCATCCTTGAGCACGTTGGGATCGCCGGCGGAGATGAGAATTCCCGTCGCTTTGCCTTGTACCGCTTTCTGAAAAGCTTGCTGCTCGGCTTTGGGATCGAAACTGTCAGGCCCGACCACCTCGACGCGAACTTTCAGCTGACCGGCGGATTGCATGAATCCGGCAGCAGCGGTCCGCCAATAAGGAATCTGAAGGTTAGTTGCGACAAGGAAATATTTCTCGTCGGACTCATGACGCGCACAGCCAATCAGGCTAACCAACAGAGAACATAGACAAATCAGGGCGAGCAGCTTTTGCAACTGGGACATCGGATTCTCCTTGGAGGCCGATATGCCGTGCCAGCGCCGGCGTGGAAGGCGAAGGGATTGTAACCGACAGACGAGGAAAAACAAAAGGACACGCCTCACATGGCTTTGTCACAAACGAAATGGCGGACCGGAAACAATCATCCTTTACTTCTACTTCAAAGCCTTATCAAGAATTCCAGAGATGACCAACTCCTCAACTTCGCCGGACCGGTCATAAAGCGAGTTGCCGGCCGAATCCAACACCACCACGTGCGGAATGTAGCCGCGATAATATTTTTTGACGAGTTCCTTCTGGCCTGGTGACGGGCCCTTATCCAGATCCACGACCACGAACTGCACCCGGCCTTGATATTTCTGATAAAGGCTGACGGAGCGGCGAGCCTGCCGCTTGGAATTGAATCAACCCTCGCCATAAAAGATCAGGTAATTGGGTTTGCCAGTGAGCGCGCCCTCTTCCATGTGGTCGCCGGTGATCAGGGGTCCATCCTGGCTGTCGCTGGTGTAGTCGAGCTTCGGATTGAGGCGCAGGTTCTCCGCAGCCAATGCGGCCGAGGAAAGTAGAATCACGGACAACACAATCAGGAACTGCTTTTTCATATGGCTTGAGATTCACCGCAGCCGTTTAAGTTTCAACGCAGCGCTTCGGCCAGCATTCCACTGGCAATCACATCCGCAATGCGGGCAAAGTCCCCATACATCACGCGGTCCTTATTCATCGCAGGACAGACGGCACGGATCGCGGCGTAGGCCTTCTGCCCGCGCTTGCCGGTCTTGAGTGGCGCAACGAAGTCTAGTGCCTGAGCAGCGGCCATGGCCTCAATCGCCATCACGTTGCGCGTATTTTCCACAATTCGCTTCAGCTTAAGGGCCGCTCCCATGCCCATCGAGACATAGTCTTCTTTATTGCCCGAGGTGGTGATGGAATCGACCGAAGCCGGATGGGCCAGCACTTTATTGTCGCTTACTAGAGATGCCGCGGTGACCTGTGCCATCATGAAGCCCGAGTTGAGGCCCGCGCCGGCGGCGAGAAACGGCGGCAAGCCTTCATTCAGCGCGGGATTCACGAGGCGCTCCAGGCGGCGCTCGGAAATTCCCGCCAGCGCGCTGAGGGCTATGCCAAGAAAGTCCAGAGCGAAAGCCAGCGGCTCACCATGAAAGTTTCCGCCGGATAGGACGTCACCTTCCGCCGTGCCGATTACGGTTCCGGTGGAGCGTTCGCCAATCGCGCGCGGACGCGCAAATACCAGCGGATTATCCACTGCGGAATTGACTTCTGTTTCAAAAATCCGCCGACAATGCGCCAGGGTATCGCGCACCGCGCCATGCACTTGCGGCATGCAACGCAGAGAGTAGGCGTCCTGCACGCGGGCACAGTCGCGGTGCGACTCGCGAATCTGGCTGCCTTCGAGCATTTTGCGCAAATTCTCCGCCGTTTTCAGTTGCCCGGGGTGAGGTCGCGCTCTGTGGATGCGCTCGTCGAAAGCTACGTCGGTGCCCCGCAACGCGTCGAGAGTGAGGGCGCCTATCACGTCGGCCGAATCCACCAGCGTTTCCGCGGCCAGCAGAGCCAGCCCCCCAACGCCCAGCATTCCTTGCGTGCCATTGATCAGGGAGACGGCTTCTTTAGCTTCGAGCACCAGCGGCTTGATTCCGGCCCGGCGAAGCGCGTCTGCGCCGGAGAGCCGCAATGCTTTTTCATCAAAGCACTCGCCTTCCCCGATCATCGCCAACGCCAAATGCGCTAGCGGCGCAAGATCTCCGCTTGCTCCCACGCTGCCTTGCGACGGAACAACGGGAGTGATGCCACGGTTGAGCATTTCGCAGACGGTGTCGATGACTTGGGCGCGTACCCCGGAGAATCCCTTGGAAAGCGAGTTGGCCCTCAGCAGCATCATTGCCCGAGTTTCCGGAATGGAAAGCGGCTCACCCACGCCGGCGGCATGCGAACGAACCAGATTCACCTGCAACTCCCTGATCTGCTCGCCCGCGATGCGCACGTCTGCCAACTGGCCGACCCCAGTGGTAATGGC
The DNA here is from genome assembly GCA_003225615.1 of Acidobacteriota bacterium. Classification (GTDB taxonomy): domain Bacteria; phylum Acidobacteriota; class Terriglobia; order Terriglobales; family Acidobacteriaceae; genus QIAS01. The sequence goes on from QIAS01000044.1 coordinate 14,214, forward strand.
ATAGGAAACTTTGTTGTTCGCCACCAACGCATCCACAACGGCGCGAGCACGATCCACCGCTTCCCGTGCTGCGGGGTCGAGCAACACTGGCCGCCGCTCGACTGCGGCGTCGCGGACCTCCTCGAGCGTCAGGTCGTTCCCGTTAATGTGGAGAGCTTGCAAGAATCTTTCCGCCTTCGCCTCTAGTCTTCCGGCGATTTCGAACTTGTTAGTAGCTACTTGCTACCAGCCACTTCCCTACTCGCAACCGCCGCCCGGAACACGCTCATGTATTTTGCCGGCAATTCCGTGATTTTCATCTGCGCATTGGTCACAATATGCGTGGTCTCACCGTCGGCCAGCGCCACACCATCCCCCACCCGGGTGAGTTCATATCCAAAATGAATGACTGACTCCCGTACATTTTTTAAATGAGTACGCACGACGATCTCATCGTCATACCGCACCGGAGCCCGATAACGGCAGCGTGCATCCACCACCGCGATGTAGCACTGATCGACGCTCTCCATATCGCGATAGGAAAATCCCAACTGCCGCAACAATTCTACCCGCCCAATTTCAAACCACACGAAGTGGTTGGCATGATAGACCACACCCATCTGGTCGGTCTCCGCATAACGGACGCGCAGCCGCGTCTCATTCACCGCGGGATGATTGTCGGTGCTGGCCGGCTTCACTGTGAACTCCAGCGCGGCTTGCGTTTTTCCAGAAAAGAAGTGAGCCCCTCGCGAAAGTACGCGGTGCCACGGATGCCGGAGTTTTTCTGCACAGCGGCGTCGATCCGGGCGAGCATGATCGGTCAGCAACTGCTTGGTCAGGCGCAGGGAAGCCGGACTGTTCTCCATTAGCTGGCCCGCCAATTCTCGTGCCCGGTTCATCAGTTTATCGGGCGTAACAATTTCATTGACTAAGCCCATTTGATGCGCCTCATCCGCGTTAAAAATCCTGCCGGTCAGCAGCAAATCGCGCGCTTGCTTTTCCCCAACCTGGCGCAGCAGAAACGTCGCCACGATTGCCGGTACAAAACCAATGCGTGCCTCGGAGTATCCGAACTTGGCGTCCGGAACGGCGAGCGTGAAATCGCAAAGCAAGGCGAGTCCGGTGCCGCCGGCGATCGCCGCACCATTCACAGCGGCAATCGTCACCTTGGGGAACTCGTAAAGCGCTCGGAATAAACCGGCCATGGTCTGCGAGTCCTTGAGGTTCTGCTCTGGCGAGCCGCCGAGAAGCGCCTTCAGGTTCTCCAAATCCAAGCCGGAACAGAACGCTTTACCTGCTCCCGTGAGGATGACTACGAGCGCCGACGACTTCTCGACTTCGTCCAGCCCGCGCCGTAACTCGTCAATCAGCTCGAAGCTGATGGCGTTGCGCTTGTCGGGACGGTTGAGTGTGATAGTAGCGACGCCAGCATCATGGCCGACTTGAATTGTTCTGTAATCCATTCTTGATTTCTGATCTGAACTGACAGCTACCCGCAAACTCTAATCCGCGGCAGAAGAAGCCGTATACCTCGCACCAATCTCTGCCGAAATTTTGAGTAGTGTGTCCAATGGTTTCAACGGAGGCAGTGGGGCGTTGCGCTGCTTTAACGCTTCCAGCACTTTCTCCGTTGGAATATTACCCACCAACTGATCCTGCGCGAACGGACATCCCCCGAGGCCGCCCAACGCCGAATCAAAGCGCCGGCAGCCAGCATCATACGCTGCCAGAACCTTGTCCGCGGCCTGATCGCGACGGCTGTGCAGGTGCACACCGATTTCTAGATAGTCGTACTTAGCGAGCACCGCTGCGACCACTTCTCGAATCTGCTCTGGTCCCGCCATACCCACCGTGTCAGCCAGGGAAATCATCTTTATGTCTGAGGATTCGAGCAGCCCAACCGCTTCGACTACCTCATTCACGTCCCAGGGATCGCCATAAGGATTCCCGAATGCCATGGATATGTAGACCACTAAGTCTAGTCGGGCATCGTCAGCCTTATTCTTGATCTTGTCTATCTCATCGATTGCTCCTTCCAAAGTCTGGTGCTGGTTGTGGCTCAGGAACGTTGGCGAAACAGAATAAGGAAAACCAAGTGTGCTGACCGCTTCAGTGCTGATAGCCCGCTGCGC
>QIAS01000045.1:0-2219 GCA_003225615.1 Acidobacteriota bacterium
CGCAAAGGGGCGCAAGGTTTTCGCAAGGATCGCGACGAAAACTGGAATTTGAGATTAAGGACACTATTTCCCGTACCGATGTTTACCGTCTCGCAGGGATTCTGGTATGGTTGAGAAAACTTGGAGTGCCGCACCAGCATCGAAACGCGCTTTGTGGAATGAATTCACTCTGGCCTACTTTCACCGGAGGTTCCGAACATGCATTTTGATCTGCGGCAATCTGCGCGAGTACTCGTTTCTTGCATCCTGATCTTTCTTTTCGCAGTTCCCCCGAGTCTTCTCGCGCAAGCGCACATCGTAAGTCCCGCTGATCTGCAAAAAGAAGTCCTCGCCAGCAGCCAGGGACGGCAGCTAAACGTCGATAAAGTGAAGCAACTGTTCTCCACACCAGCGGCCGAAAAGGCACTGAAGTCGGCTGGCATGAATGCACAGCAGGTCAAGGCCGCAGTTGCGACGCTGAGCGACGCGGAACTGGCCCAACTGGCTTCGCGCGCCGACAAGGTGCAGCATGACCTGGCAGCGGGCAACCTCACCGACCGGGACTTGCTTATTATCGTCATCTTGATCGCGGCGCTGGTTTTGATCATTGTGGCGGTGCGATAGGACGAAGCCGTGTTGCGCTGCGCATTTAGCTTTGTGATCGCTTTGTTGTGCGTCAGATTGCTTTCCGCGACGGGGCCTCCAGGCATATGGCTGGACGTCCCTTTCGTCAAGCAAGAGAAAAATGGCTGCGGCGCCGCTAGCGTTGCCATGGTGATGCAATACTGGCTTGGCCAGGCGGGGAATGCCGCCGGCGAAAGCGCCGACGCAGCCCACATTCAGAGCGCGCTGTATTCCCGCCAGGCAAAAGGGATCTATGGTTCGGCGATCGAGAGCTATTTGCGCGATCAGAACTTCCGGACCTTCACACTGCACGGCACCTGGTCGGACCTGCAGCAACACCTTGAAAAAGGTCGGCCACTGATCGTGATGCTACGGCCAGCACACCAGCTGCCTCTGCATTATGCGGTCGTCAGCGGCATTGACCCGGTGCAAGAACTGGTGCTGCTCAACGATCGCGCGGAACGCAAATTGCAGAGGCTGGATCGCGCGACTTTCGAGAAATCATGGAATGCCGCCGGCAACTGGACCCTGCTGGCTGTTCCCCAGCAGGCTGCGCACTGAAGCGCGGCCTGGCGGTTTGGATCCTGCTTGCCTGCTGTTGCCTTGTAAGCTATGCGCAATCTTCTCCGGCCACACAGGACCTGCTCGAGCGCATAAACCAACTCTCTTCCCGAGCAGACTGGCAGGACGTTGTAAACCTCTCCGAAGCGTCCGGCATATCTACCCTTCACTCTGCGGAACTCGACTACTACTACGGCATGGCTCTGGCCCGCCTGGGACGCTGGCATGAAGCAGCAAGAGCTTTTCAGGCAGGGATTCGGCTCAATCCTGACGATGTCCGCTTTCCGCTGGAGCTTGCCGGGATCGCTTTCAAGCAAAAGAACTACTCGCGCGCCGCTGCTCACCTGCACCGTGCACTGAAGCTGGATCCCGACAACTCTTACGCCAACGAGTTCCTTGCTACTGTCTATTTCCTGCAGGGCAATCTTGAAGCCGCACTGAAGTATTGGAACCGCATCGGCAAGCCGCAGATCGAAAATGTGCTGACCGATCCGAAGCCGCGCGTTGATCCCGTGCTGCTCGATCGCGCCTTCGCGTTTGCCCCGGCCAGCACTCTAGGACTAGCCGAACTGGTGGCGACGAAGAAGCGCCTCGGCGCGCTGGGTATATTTCCAACCTATCGTTTTGAACTAGCGGCGCGGGAGAACAGCAAGTTCGATGTGATCTTCCGATCGCAGGAGCGAAATGGTTGGGCAAGCAACACCCTCCAGGCATTGGTGGGAGTCTTTCGCGGATTGCCTTATCAGACGGTTTATCCGGAATATTTCAATCTGCGGAACGAGGCGATCAATTTCGAGTCCATGGTCCGGTGGGATGCCCAGAAGCGTCGTCTGGACGCTTCGTTTTCAGGTCCGCTGCACCGCAATCCGAAGCGGCGCTACCGCCTCGGCACCGACCTGCGAAACGAAAATTGGGATATCCGCAACAGTTTCACTGGCCCTGCGCCGGTGCGTGGCGCGTTGAATCTCCGGCGGGAGGCTGTGAACGCTGAGATCACATCTTTTCCCAATGACCGTTTGACTTGGTCAACCGGCGCCGAACTTTCGCACCGCGAT
>QIAS01000045.1:2255-6309 GCA_003225615.1 Acidobacteriota bacterium
TTGCTGAAGGGATTCGAGCTTAAGCAGGTGGCGAAGATCAGTTACGATCTGGGGCGCGCGCCGGATAAACGGTTCACTTTGCGGAGCGGTGGGACCTCGCAACTGGCGCGTATCTGGTCCCAGCCCGCGCAGGTGTTTGAGAAACTCGAGGGCGCTGTCACGAGCCAGTGGTTCCCGCAGGCCCGAGGCGAGGACTACGAGACCACCGGCCGAATCCGCGCGGGAAAGACATTCGGCTCCGTGCCCTTCGACGAACTTTTCATGCTGGGCATCGAACGAGACAACGACTTGTGGCTACGGGCTCACATCGGCACGCGCGATGGGCGCAAGGGCAGCGCCCCCTTGGGACGAAATTATTTTCTCGGCAGTTGGGAGACCGATAAGACGATTTACCAAAACGGGTTTCTAACTTTTCAACTGGGGCCGTTTGTGGATACAGGAAAGATAGCGGATCTTTCTGTCGGCCTTGGCTCCCACAAGTGGCTCTGGGACACGGGAGTGCAGGCCAAGGTCCGTGTGCTTGGTGTTGTGGTCGGGATCTCTTACGGCAAAGATCTTCGTTCCGGCAACAACGCGGTTTACACCACTGTGGGGCGATAAACGTTGCAATGTGCCGTCGCACCGCTCCTCGAATATAATCTCCGCCATGAAACATCCATACGTGTTTACCATCGCGCTCGCGCTGCTGGTTAGCGCTCTCCCACTGCTTGCCGAACGCAAAGGGAATCAAAAAGTGGTCGAACTCAAAGATGCCAAAGGAGAAAGCGTCGGCACGGCAACGCTGAAATCCGAGAAACACGGGGTGAAGATCACTCTGGACCTGAAGAATCTTCCTCCGGGCGAACACGCCATTCACATTCACCAAAACGCCAAGTGCGAGGCGCCGGATTTCAAGTCGGCCGGCCCGCACTTTAACCCCGACAACAAAAAGCATGGGTTGCAGAATCCGGAAGGTCACCACGCGGGCGACATGCCCAATCTCACGGCAGGCCAGAACGGCACCGCCAAAACTTCTGTCGAGAACAAGAACGTTGATCTCGGGGAGGACGGCCACTCCGTATTCAGCAACGGAGGCACGGCGATCGTCATTCACGCCAAGCCGGATGACATGAAAACCGATCCTGCGGGAAATGCCGGCGACCGGATCGCCTGCGGCGTGGTCACCAAGTAACTCCTGTGCTCCTGATAGTCAAAATGAGAAAGGGGCGCGGTCCCCTCCGTTTCCGGCGCGCCCCCTCCCTTGTGCGGAACTCTCTGCAGTGCTTGGGCCCTGCAGAGTCTCTCTGCACTCTTAACTTGCCTCCCGACTCGCTTGTCCCCTATCGCGAAAGATCAACATGAAATTAAGTCGGTGGTCGTCCCAGCACAGAGGGGCAAGCTCCATCCAGGTACTCTGAACCCGCAGACAACGTCAAAGTTGCGAGGAAAAACCGGAGAGATCGGGAATTTTTACAACCCAGCTGCAGTCTCGGAGAAATTTGCGGTTAGAAGAACTCACTCATATCCGCCGCATCGGCTGCCGCCCCTGGGAAACTGGATACTCCCAATGCCCGCAAGATGAGACGCAGCGTGTTTTGGTGTTGGTACGGGGTGATGGATTTGTACCCCGACTTTGCTTTCGGACTGACAATGAGCGCGGCAACATGGCCGCCACCGTTGTCAAAGTCGGTTAAGTCGGACTCGTCGAATACGATGATGAGCAAGCTGTTCTGGATTACGGGATTTGAGATCAGCGGTGCAATATTCTGTTGGAGCCAGGCGTCAGCCTGACCGAGAGTGCCGTCGTGAGCATCGGTCTGTAGATCGGGAACAATAAATGAAAAATCAGCCAGCTTTCCGCCACTCAAGTCAGCGGCGAGCTGCGAAAATGGCATGAGATTCCCGGCCTGCGTGCTGTCGTTTACGACGTCAGAAAAGTAAGCAAACGGATTGTGATTTTTTGCGTAAGGATATGGCCCGTCCGCCAGGTATCCCACTGCGGGTAAGCCTTCCGCATACGACCGCCAGGTTTTCCCTGCAGCGGTCAGGTGACGAACAATATTGTCCGCATCCACCGTAGCTCCGAAAGAATCGTCGTTCGTGATGATCTGCCCTGTGGTCAGCATGAAATAGTTGCCGATGGAGGGATGCGTGTCGGCGAAGTACTGGGTTGCCAGTCCGTACTTGGACGCGAGGCTGTTCAGGTAAGGCATGGAGGAATTGCCGATAACACTGGAATAACTGTGATTCTCCTCAACTAGAAGAAAAACGTGCGCAAACTGAGGCACAGCTGCTGACGAGGAACTCCCGCTAGTGGCGACGCCTCCGCAACCAGAGAGCGCACTAATGAAAAGGGACAAAGCCAGAAGAGCGGGAACGATGCCGAGGGTCTTAGGTCGAATTGACACATATTGTGACGCCCCCGGCACAGCTCAAGTTGTCCCGAATTCCGCAAAATCCAGCTCTGGAAGGGGCGTTTCGTGAGCTGCTGCTGATCCTGAGTCGTCGCTGCATATTCAATTAGGCGGGAACTTTTCTTGTGGGCGGTTCGCGCGAGGCGAATACTTCAGCGCCATAGTCCCTGACTATCACACGTGGACGTGACTTAGAACCCAGATGTTTTAGCGGTCTCGCACTATTCGCAGCGCAAGGCCACCATGGGGTCCACGCGCGCGGCCCGACGTGCCGGGAGGTAACAAGCCACCAGCGCTGCCAGGACCAGCACCGCGGCTACCGCCATGAATGTCAGCGGATCGGTCGGGGTAACCTCGAAGAGAAGTCCCCGCAATATGCGCGTGAGCGCCAGAGCGCCAAACAATCCCAGGGCAACTCCAATGGCGGTTAACGCCAATCCACGGCGGAGCACCATGCGTAAGATTTCGTGCGGCAAGGCCCCGATTGCCATGCGGACGCCAATTTCGTGGGTTCTTTGGCTGACCGCCAGCGCCATCACGCCTCCTATCCCCGCCGCGGCTATGGCAAGGGCGAGCAGCGCGAACAAAGCCAGCAAATCGGTAGTCAACCGCGGAGCGGCAATCGAATCGGACCGCACCTGCTCCAGCGAGCGCACCCGGGCCGCGGGTTGGTTGGGATCGATTTCATAAATCTGTTCAATTACTTTGCGCGCGATGCTTAGCGGGTCGACTGCCGTCTTGACCACCAAGTCGCCGTTGAGCAGCGGGCTGTTTGCCAGCGGGAAATAGAGTTCATCGGCGGCATCCTGATTCAGCCCGTACTGCTTGACATCGCCAACCACGCCAACGATCTGGATCCAGGTCTTTCCATTGTCGGTGGAAATGCGTTTGCCAATTGGATCTTGCGTGCCCCAGAAATGCCGTGCTGCGCTGCGATTGACGATAGCCACATCGGGCGCACCCGGGCGATCGCCGCGCGTGAAATCACGGCCTTCCGAGATCGGAATGCGCAGCGTCTCAAAATACCCGGGACTCACCACGCGGAAATCCCCGATCGGCATGGACTGGCTCTGCAGTTGTCCCTCAATTTTGAAATCGTTGCGCATGGGCTGCATGCCCTCGAGCGGAAAAGTCATAGTGGCGGCGGCGGAGCGCACGCCGGGTTGCCCCTGAAGCTTGTCAATAAGGTTTTCAAAGAATGCTCGCCGCTTGTCGTCGTTGTCATATTTGAAAGCCGGGATCGACATGCTGCAGGTTCATAAAGCTGCGCAACATTAATCCTGCCCCGATAAGCAGCAGGAACGAAACCGCAACCTGCGAAACGATGAGCACGTCGCGCAGGCGGCGCCGGCCCATCCCCACCGTGGATTGCGCGCTGCCTTCTTTCAGATCCGTGGCGCCGGTCGCGGTCGTATGAAGTGCCGCAGCCGATCCGGATATCAAACTGGTCACCACGGCCACCGCCAGCGTGAAGAGCAGTACAGTTCCGTCTATACGGATTTCCCCGGCCCGCGACGTAAATAAAGCGACGAATTTCACCAGCAAAGCGAGACAATTGTGGGCCAGCAGTAATCCCAGTGCGCCGCCCGCGAGAGCAAGGAGAAAACTCTCTGTCAGCAATTGGCGGAACAGCCGCATGCGCCCGGCCCCCAAGGCAGTGC
>QIAS01000045.1:6382-6958 GCA_003225615.1 Acidobacteriota bacterium
CAGCATCGTGGGCCGCGCCTCATGCGTCATCTCGTCTCGCAGGGACACGGTCCGGGTGCCGACATCAAATGCGGCAGGATAAATATCGGGTTAGGCCCGCTGCATGTTGCGAACTATTCCAGTCAAGTCGGCTTCCACTTGGGACACCCTCATGCCCGGCTTGCGGAGACCGAAAGCCCTCATCATGCGGTCCTGGCGGTTCGCAATCATGCGTGGATCGGAACGGAAGGGGCACGCCGTGGTCGGCATGTAGACATCATTCTCATCGGGATACTGCGGCAGCGGCGGCAGGACGCCGATGACGGTGTGCAGCCGGTCATTCATGGTGAACGTCTTGTCGATCACGGTCGGATCGCCACCAAAACTTCGGATCCAGTAATCGTAACTGAGCAGTAGCACCGCGGGCGCGCCAGGCTTCTCGTCATCAGACCGAAAACTGCGCCCCATCAGCGGCTTCACGCCAAAAACATCGAAGAAGTTCCACGAGACTACGCCGGTCCTTACCCGCTCAGGCTCGGCGCGTCCCAGCAGTATGAACGCCATGTTGTGATATTCAACCAGCGCGTCCAGAGAACG
>QIAS01000045.1:6964-9391 GCA_003225615.1 Acidobacteriota bacterium
GAAGGGTACATCGAGGAACCCGGCGCGGGGCGCCTGCTGCTGCACGATCACCAGTCGATCGCCGTTGTCATAGGGAAGACGACGCAGCAGTACAGCGTTAACCACGCTGAAAATCGCCGTGTTCGCGCCAATGCCAAGCCCCAGCGTCAACACGGCTACCGCGGTGAAACCAGGATTGCGGCGCAGCATGCGAGCGCCAAATCGGAAATCCTGCAGCAGCGTTTCGAACAGCGGAAGGCCACGCCGCTCGCGGTAGTTTTCCTTCGTCGACTCGACACCACCCAGCTTCATCATGGCATCCCTTCGCGCTTCCTCCGCGCTCATGCCGGAACGTAGCTTGTCCTCAACATGCATCTGCAGATGACTTTCAAGCTCTGCCGACAATTCCCGATCTTTCTGTTCTTTATTAAACAGGCCACCCAGCCGCAAGAACCAAGCCCGAAGCGATCTCATTGAGGCTCCTCCCGCGGACACAGAAAGCGTTCGATGATGCCTGTCGCCTGCTCCCATTGCCGCGCCTCCCGGGCCAATTGCTTGTGGCCAGCGCGCGTGAGCCGGTAATACTTGGCCTTCCGATTGTTATCGGAAATACCCCACTCGGAGGCGATGTATCCCTCCTGCTCCAGTTTGAGAAGGGCCGGATAAAGAGTCCCGTAGTTCAGGGAAAGTACGTCGCCGCTCGTCTGTTCAATCCGGCGCGCGATGCCGTATCCATGTAGCGGCCCCATGGTTTGCAGTGTTTTGAGCACCATCAAGGCGAGAGTTCCCTGCCAGACGTCCGCTTTGCCGCTCATCGCTTCTCCTATTGGTCCCCCATAGCAGTACGAAGTTTCCTATGGTACGCCAATAGGAGCAATCGTTTTGCCTCATGTGTGCACGACTAAGTAGCTGATTCAACAAGTGAACTCGTTTTGCGCATCCATGTGCGTTGCCCGTTTCTGGGACAAACACGTCCGAAAGCGAACATCGCCGCGGAATGCAATAACCGTGGCAGGATTCCTAACATCTAATCTTGTGAGGGGATTGGAGGTGTTTCCCGGGAATGGCGCGCAAGCTAGCTGTCCTGTTTTTCGTGACATCTTTGCTGTTGGCCACAGCCCTCGCGGGCACCTGGTGGTACACCTACCGCTTACTGCAGTCGATTAATCCGGCGCCGCCGGAGCCACTTCCGAAATTGATGCCGACCACCCCTGTCTCGCCGCTGCAGGTGCGGTATCAGTTGGATCTTCCCGGGCGGGGCGAGATTTTCCCCGCGCTCGCCGCCAGTAATCCCTCCGACTACTGGCCGGTCGCGATTCTCACCATCGCCAACACATCGCCCCGTCCCCTGCTGCAAACCGTCTCCGCCGAGATCCCCGACTGGAGCCGCCCTTCCTCGAAGACCGTCGTCATTGGTCCTCATGAAACGCGTACCGTGCGTATTAATCCAGAGCTTCTACCACAGGCTTATCAGAATGCGGAAATTCGGCGTGCGCTCTTGGAAGTAACTGCCAGCAGTCCCGAGAATTTTCCCGGCTACAGCCAGACCCGGCCGGTCTACCTGCATTCGGTTTCCGACCTGTACTGGGGAACAAAATTCTCCAACTCGCAATTCATCGCACGCTGGGTAACGCCGCATGATCCGGCCGTGATACGGCTGGTTTCCACGGCCAGAAAATATGTTCCCCGCGGCCGGCTCGCCGGATACAACCTGGCCGGAAACTCACCCGCGCAGCTTGCAACCCAGGTTCGGAGCGAAGCCCGCGCCGTCTTCGAAGCCATGCGCAATATCGGCATCAGCTACGTAGACAGCATCTTCACATTTGGCAACTTCACCGCGGATGCTCAACGCGTGCGTCTACCGCGAGAAACGCTCCTGCTCTCCAGCGCCAATTGCATTGATGTCTCGGTGGCCTTCGCCTCGGCGATAGAAAACCTGGGAATGGATCCGGTAGTCGTCATCGTCCCCGGCCACGCATTCACCGGCGTACGCCTCGCGCCCGATTCCCAGGAGATTCTTTATCTCGATCTCACAGTCCTGCCCAGCGGCAGCTTCGAGCGGGCCAGACAGCGAGCGGAGTACTGGCTGAAGAAAGCGCCTCCCGACCAGGTGCTCGTGATTGACATCGCCGCCGCCAGAGCGCTCGGAATTTATCCTATCCCGGAACCGGCTGCGCAGCGCTCCTAGCTGCCAAGTTCTTTTCCACAGTTCTCTGGATCTACTAAGGTTTCCTTCCTAGAAGACCGGAGTAAACATCTCGCTTCATTCGTCTTTCTTGATGTGCGGCACGCTTTCGAAATAGGAGAGTTGCCCGATTGAGAGCGGGACTCCTCTCACGTAGACTGCGTCCAAGTTCGACCCACTTCAATCGTATCAAGCCGTCTTCGAATTACGCCAAAGCACCAGCTAGCTCTGTTACGCGGCCACGTTTAACTTGAACGCACTTT
>QIAS01000045.1:9482-9852 GCA_003225615.1 Acidobacteriota bacterium
GCGGAGGGACTCCCAAACAAGCTGCTCGACTGCCCGGCGTGATTCCGACGGCGGTACCCAGCGCTACCTCGTCAGCTTCCACGTCACAGGCGCCCCACGTAATCCTCATCATCGAGGAAAATCGCAGTTTCTCAACCGTCTATCCCACGGGAATGCCCTGGCTCAGCGGGTTGGGCAATGCCAATGGGATCGCCACCAATTTCTACTCCGACGAACCAGGCTCGCTGCTCGACTATTTGTGGCTCTCCTCCGGAAGCGGTGAGCACGCCTTCGGGTGTGACGGCAACGCGTGCGCCCAAACGGTCACCAGCGACAATATATTCCGCGAACTGAACAACGCCGGCCTCTCCTGGAAGTTGTATGCCGAGTC
>QIAS01000046.1 GCA_003225615.1 Acidobacteriota bacterium
GGAATGTCTGCTGGGCGAGGCGGCTAGCCTGCTGGTTCTTGGGGAAAAAATTGCGAAGCTCGTCGCGGAACACGGCCACACAGCTTGGCTCCAGTCCGACAATGGGCATGCCTTGATCGATGGCAGGCGCGAGAGCGTACAAAATCTGCCGCAGTAGCATCTGCGCGCGCTCCAGCATGCCGAAATCGTAGAGAGGGCGGCCACAGCAGAGGTTGGCCTTAGGCAGAAACACCCGAAAACCCGCGGTCTCCAACACTTCCACTGCAGCTTTGGCCGTGCGCGGCACGAAGTAGTTGTTGAAGGTGTCAGGCCACAGAAGCACTGGAGCCTTGCCCGCATTGCGTGGTCCACGACGCCGGAACCAGGTCTTGAACGTCTCCGGAGCAAACGCCGGAATGCGCCGTTGAGGCGCTATCCCGGCCGCCAGCTTGGCAATATCTCGCAAGAAAGGAAGTTGGGTGGTGAGGTTGACCAACCCTGGAATATGGGAAGCCAGACGCGCCCACGTGTCGATATTGCCAAAGGCGTACGCGCTGAGAGGTCGTCGTCGGCGTTCGTAATAGTGGGAGAGGAACTCTGCCTTGTAAGTGGCCACATCCACACTGACGGGGCAGTCGCTTTTGCAGCCTTTGCACGCCAGGCATAGGTCGAGCGACTGTTTGACGTGTTCGTTGCTCCAGCCACCCTGGATCACGTCACCTTTGGTCATCTCCCAGAGCAAGTGGGCGCGGCCGCGAGTCGAATGTTCTTCCTCGCGGGTGACGCGAAAACTTGGGCACATGACACCGCCTTCATAATGACGGCACTTGCCCACTCCCACGCAGCGCAAGGTAGCGTACGCGAGGCTGCCATGATCGTCGGGAAACTTAAAATGGGTCGCCGGTTCCCAGGGATGATAGTCCGCACCCAGCCTCAGGTTTTCATCCAGCCGGTATGGTTCGACCACTTTGCCCGGGTTCATCTGCCATTCCGGGTCCCAAGCATCCTTGAACTCGCGAAAGGCCTGGATCAACTCCGGACCAAACATTTTCGGCAGCAGCTCAGCGCGGGATTGTCCATCTCCGTGCTCCCCGGAAAGTGATCCGCCATAGCCCACCACCAGATCCGCGGCCTCTTCCACAAATTGCCGGTACTTGTGGATGCCTTCCTTGGATTGCATGTCGAAGTTAATACGAGTGTGAACGCAACCGTGCCCAAAGTGTCCGTAGAGCACGCCGCGATAGCCGTAGCCCGCCATGAGCTTGCGGAGATCACGCAGGTAGTTGCCCAATTTTTCTGGAGCAACAGCCGAGTCTTCCCACCCTTCCCAAGTCAAGGGCTCGCCAGGAACATGCGAAATTGCTCCCAGGCTGGACTCGCGAACTTCCCAAACGGTTTTGACTTGCTGCTTGTTCACAAAAAGCCGCATTTCTGCAGGCTGTGAACTCCGGCCTAAGGCTTCCATCAAGCGGTGCGCCTGGGCTTCCGCTTCGTGGGCTGAGTCTGCGCCGAATTCAACAAAGAGCCATCCGCCCCCGGGCGGGAGCAGGGCCAGACCGTCCGAGCTAAGACCCTTGCGCCGGGTGTACTCAACCAGCAGGTCGTCCACACCCTCCAAGCCAATCGGTTTATGAGCCATGATCTCGGGCACACGATCGGCACACTGGTAAATATCCGGATAAGCAACCACCAACAGCACGCGTTCCGGCGGACTTTCGACCAAACGGCATGTTGCTTCGAGAATGGTGGCGCAAGTACCTTCAGAGCCGACCAGTGCTCGCGCGACGTGGAAGCCGTTCTCGGGTAGCAGATAATTCAGGTTGTATCCCGACACGCGCCGGGGAATATTGGGATAGCGCTGCCGAACCAACTCGCCATAAGTGGCGGCAATAGTCTTCAACTTGCGATAGATTTCGCCACGCCGGCCGCCTTGCCGAACGACGCTTTCCAACTCCTCACTGCTGGTCTGGCCGACTTTCATGCGGCAACCGTCATAGGTGAGGATTTCCAGTGCTTCAATGTTGTCGTCAGTTTTGCCGGCCATGACCGAGTGCACCCCGCAGGAGTTGTTGCCGACCATTCCGCCAAGGGTGCAGCGGTCGTGAGTTGCGGGATCGAGGGCGAACGTGAGGTGGTGCTTTTCGGCCGCGGCACGCAGATGATCCAGAATGACTCCGGGCTGCACTCGTGCGATCCGCCGCTCGGGGTCGATTTCGAGGATGTCGGCCATGTACTTGGAAAAATCCATGACCACCGCGACGTTGCAGCATTGCCCGGCTAGCGACGTGCCGCCACCGCGACAAAGAAGCGGGGCGCCAAATTCGCGGCAAACGGACAGGGTGGCAATTACGTCATCCGCATCGCGGGGAATCACGACTCCGATGGGCAC
>QIAS01000047.1 GCA_003225615.1 Acidobacteriota bacterium
GTGGCTTTTGGTGAAACGGTCGCGGTCATTGGAGCCGGCCTCGTAGGAGTCCTCACCGTCAAACTTGCCCGCGCCGCCGGATGTCGCGTGGTTGCAATCGACCTCAATGAATCGAGAGTAGAAAAGGCAAAGTCGCTGGGCGCAAATTTGGCTTTGCTTGCTTCCGATCCCCGTCTGCGAGTCACCATAACCGAGTTTTCCCGCTACGGTGCCGACGCAGTCATCGTTACCGCCGCCACTCATTCTGCCGAGCCACTGGAACTGGCGGCTGAAATCCTGCGAGATCGCGGTCGCATCGTTGTTGTGGGTGATGTTGGCATGGGGGTTTCGCGGCCCAACATGTATCACAAGGAACTCACTCTCGCCATGTCTTGTTCCTACGGTCCCGGCCGCTATGATCCCAGCTACGAAGAAGGCGGCTGCGATTACCCCGTAGGTCACGTACGCTGGACCGAGCGCCGCAATATGCAGGCCTTTCTCGACTTTCTTGCGTCCTGCGCCGTTGACGTCTCTCCTCTGCTGGAGACGCGCTACAAGGTGAACAATGCCGGACAAGCTTACGCACAGTTGCGTTCCGGAGAAGCCTACACCGCAATCTTGGAATATCCCAGCGAGCAAGCCGGCAAGATCACTCATATTTCTTTGCCGCGGCCGCAAGTACCTGTAGGAGGCTTACGGGTCGGATGCATTGGCGCTGGCAGTTTTGCCTGCACTTACATTTTTCCCAATCTGAAGGCCGGGAATGGCGTGGTTCTTGATTCTGTAGCCACCGCGTCTGGGCTTTCTGCAGAATCAGCCCGCAGGAATTTCGGCTTTACCCAGACGCAAACTCCTTCCGAACTATTGCGCGATCCGCAATTGAACGCAGTCTTCATCGCTTCCCGCCACCAGAGCCATGCCGAGTATGCCGCCGCCGCTCTCCGAGAGGGAAAATCGGTGTTTGTAGAAAAGCCGCTAGCTGTGACTCGTCATCAACTAGAGCTCGTCCGCAAAGCACACGACGAAGTTGCAGCGGCAGGACAGAGGACCCCATTCCTGATGGTGGGGTTCAACCGTCGCTTTGCGCCCGCGACCCAGCAAATAAAACGCTTCTTTGATAATCGACAAGAACCGATGCTGGTTCATATCCGCGTCAATGCCGGCCATATTCCAGCAAATCACTGGGTTCAGCAAGAGAACGAAGGCGGACGCATCATCGGGGAGTTTTGCCACTTCGTTGACTGGTCGCGCTATATCGTCGGCGCTCCAATCCGTTCGCTTTCGGCAGCCGCACTCCCTGACGGCAGCCGCTACAATCGCGATAATGTAGTGGTCACCCTCACTTTTGCAGACAATTCCATAGCCAATCTAATTTACTTGGCCAACGGTGACACAGCCGTTCCCAAAGAATCGTTCGAAGTTTTCTGTGAAGGGGCCGTCGGCCGGCTCGAAGACTTCGAACTGCTCCAACTCGTGCGAAACGGGAAGACCAAGCGCGTGAAATCCGCCCGCGACAAGGGCCACCGCCAGGAATTGAAACTTACCTTGCAGTCCATGCTGTCTGGGACGATCGCTCCTATTCCCTTTGAAGAACTTGTCGAAGTCACTGAGGCGGTCTTCGCTGTTGCTGACGCCATTGGCAAAGGCCAGCCTGTATCCTTGAGCGCTGCGCCCGACTTGTTGGCGCTCACTGGCTCGCAACGTTAGCGCCACTGGGCGAAAAGTTAATCCAATACCCAAAGAAACGTTCCTGAAAACCAAATGTGCGGAATTTGTGGCATAGCCGGATTTACTGATAGACCGCTCCTGGAGCAGATGACCAGCATCATTGCCCACCGCGGGCCGGACGACTCAGGTATCTATGTCTCTCCTACGGCACAGGTCGGCCTCGGCAATCGCCGGTTGAGCATCATCGACCTCTCTGCCGCCGGCCACATGCCGATGTCGAACGAAGATGGTCGAGTTTGGATCACCTACAACGGCGAAATTTATAACTTTCGCGAACTTCGCCGCGAGCTGCAAGATCACGGCCACCATTTCCGATCGAACACGGACTCCGAGGTTGTCATTCACGGATACGAGCAATGGGGTATAGGCATACTGCAGAAGTTGGAAGGCATGTTCGCGTTCGCGCTGTTGGATTTGCAGGAAAACGAACGTACCCCAAAGCTCCTGCTGGCGCGCGACCGCTTTGGCATCAAGCCTCTGTACTACAGGGCGCTGCGCGACCGGTTGATTTTCGGGTCCGAAATCAAGTCAATTCTGCTTTCGCCCAGCATCGCGCGACAAATAAACCCCGAGGCACTGCACCAGTATCTTGCATTTCGCTGGGTGCCGGGCCCGGATACGCTCTTTGATGGAATTTACAAGTTGCCGCCAGGACACTACCTGCTATGGAAGGATGGCGACTGCAAGATTGAGCGCTACTGGGACCTTAAACCTCAGCCAGACGAGACTTCGAGCGAAGCCGATCTCGCTCAGCAACTGCGCGAAATACTGCAGCGAGCTGTGACTCGGCACATGATAAGCGACGTCCCCCTCGGCGTTTTCCTGAGTGGAGGTCTCGATTCCAGCACCATTCTGGCTCTAATGGCACAGGTCTCGCCCGAACCGGTAACGGCGTACACCATTGGTTATCGTCCTGAGGACGGTCGTCTCGAGCAATCTGATGAAGACGCGAAGTTCGCTCGCCTGGTCGCAAAACAGTTCGGCGCGGACTACCACGAGATCGTGCTCGAGCCAGATGTTGTCAACCTCCTTCCCAAAATCATTTGGCATTTGGATGAACCTGTCTCTGACGCCGCCGCAATTTCCACCTATCTCATCTGCACGGAAGCGCATTCTCGTCTCAAAGTACTGTTGAGCGGTCAGGCTGGCGACGAGATTTTCGCCGGTTATCGTGTCCATCTCAGCCATCGCTTGGCCGAGTTGGTTAAACATGTTCCTGGTTTCTTGCGTCGAGGGCCGGGTCGTTGGACCTTGAACACGCTGCCTTATTTGAAGGACCATCTTCCGGGAGTTCATCCGGGTCTCGTGCTCGCATTTCACCGTTACTTTGAAAAGTTGCTGCAAGCGGCATCCCTGCCCCCGGAGCAGCGCTATGTAGCCTTCCACGCGTACGGGAATCACGACGATCTTTTGCGGCTCTATAGTCCGGAGCTGCGTGAAACGCTGACCCCTTGCGTCGTTGGCGTGCGCCACCTTCTCCACTTCGATGCTCTACGCGATGCCGATTTTCTCAATCGTATGTTGTATGTCGACGCTAAGACGTTCCTGCCTGACTTGAATCTGACTTATTCCGACAAGATGAGTTCGGCCGCATCCGTGGAAGTCAGAGTTCCCTTTCTCGATACGGAGGTCATTGAGTTTGCCAGCCGCTTGCCTTCTCGTTTCAAGCTTCATCGCCTTACCTCGAAGTACATTCTCAAGAAGGCCGTGGCTGGCCTGCTGCCCCAAAGTGTGATTCGGCGTCGCAAGGCTGGTTTTGGCGCCCCCACGCGCATGTGGCTCCGCCGTGACCTGCGGGAAATGGTGGACGACCTGCTCGGAGAAGAATCGCTGCGTCGCCGTGGTCTCCTGGATAGCAAACAAGTACACCAACTGATTGCGCGAGACCGCGACGGAGTCTGTGGCAGCGCACCTTCATGGATACACGCCCTGGTATCGATGGGCAGAATGCCGTTGAAATGCGTGTGGCCGTGTAGCTCTCTGACCTGCGGATTCGGTTTTCGCTGGTTGATTCCTTGGTGTTCCTCTGATGTCTGCGTCTTACTCAATCACGTCCAATAAGGAGCTCGCACCCAGGTCGGTCTGGCCACCTGACGCCATCCCCAAGATCGAAGCCGCTCTCCAGGCACTGGACAGGTGGCTGGAGTCGCATGAGTACATGGGCTACGATCCCTTCGATGGTTTGAGCAGCTTTCTGCGCCCACTTACGTGCGGCACGAAGATTGGCCGCCAATTGCTTCTGCAACTCGTAAAGCGCTCGCCCTTAAATTTGCGGCCATGGATCGGTGTCCGTCCCGCGCCGAGCAGTAAAGGCATGGCTTTTTTGGCGAGGGGGTACTTGCGCTGGAACCAGATGCAGCCGGGAACTGCAGTGCAGAATAAACCCCAGCACTGTCTCTCCTGGCTGCGCGAGCATGCTTCGC
>QIAS01000048.1 GCA_003225615.1 Acidobacteriota bacterium
ACGTTATTCATCAAGAACTTCATTTCCAGTGACTTACCTGCTCGCGAGCTCTGCGACTGTAAGGACAATCTGACCGCTACTCACGTTCGTGGTTTCGCAATCCAAGGGCTAACTTGCGGAGTTCAGAGGCACTTTGGCGCGGCGGACAAGGGGAGACAAAGTGTCCGCGTAAGGAGCGGAATGCGTCCGTACGCTGCACATTGACCAGCAAACCAGTTGGTTACGAAAGTTTCGTTCATTCGTCGTAATTCTTTGATTTTGCACAAGTTAGCTGATATCTCTCATCATACCGCCCTTCTAGCTCCGGGGAGGAGACGGAAGGCTCCGGTCAAAAATCCGATGGCTGGACAAGCACAGTCCTGGAAACAAATGACCGTGGGCGCCCGCCTGTTTATCAGTGCGGTTGTGCTCATAGGTTCTTGTGTGCTTGTCTACGCTGGCCTTCACCTTTCAAGCAGTCAACCCTTGAGATTTCTTTGCTACTTAGTCGTCGCACTGGTGGCCTCGCGACTCAAAGTGAATCTGCCGGGCATCACGGGCACCATGTCGGTGAACTTCCTTTTCATTCTGTTGGGCATTTTGGAATTGAGCTTTGGTGAGACGCTGGCCTTGGGATGCGCTGCGATCCTGGTGCAATGTTTTTATCGCGATCGTCCACGTTTGGTGCAAGTCGTCTTCAACATTTGCGCTACGGGGTTTGCGATTGGGGCTGCTTACTCGGTGTACCATCTCGCCATCTTCCACGGGAAATTGAATAGCCCCTCGCTGCTTCTGCTTATTACCGCGTCGACTTACTTCGTTTGCAACACGGTACCGGTTGCGGCCGTGATCTCTCTGACAGAACACAAGTCACTGGAGCGGATCTGGTCGGAGTGCTACTTCTGGTCATTCCCTTATTATCTCGTAGGAGCCGGAATCGCCGGTTTGATGAGTTGGATCAACGGAATAATTGATTGGCAAACTTCGCTCCTAGTGCTGCCGGTCGTGTACCTTATCTACCGTTCGTATCGCCTCTATCTGGGCAAACTGGAAGATGAGAAGCGGCATGTGGAAGAAATGGCGAATCTGCACTTGCGCACCATCGAAGCCCTGGCGCTCGCGATTGAAGCCAAAAGAACTGAACCTCGTTCCCGACGACATGGAAGCTGTGCATGCCGCGGCGCTTCTGCACGACATCGGCAAGCTGGCGGTACCGGAGCACATCATTTCCAAGCCGGGACGCCTCACGCCGGAAGAATTTTCACCCGCTGGTCGGGGCTGAAATCCTGGAACGAGTGCGCTTCCCCTACCCGGTGGTTCCAATCGTTCGTGCTCACCACGAGAAGTGGGACGGCTCAGGGTACCCACTCGGCCTCAAGGGTGAACAAATTCCGATTGGGGCGCGCATTCTGTCGGCAGTAGATTTCCTGGACGCATTGGCTTCAGATCGCCAATACCGCCGCGCGCTGCCGTTAAAGGAAGTCATGACGCGGCTGGAAGAGGAATCGGGCCGATCCTTTGACCCCAAGGTTGTCGCCGTCCTGGAAAAGCGTTATCTGGATCTGGAGAGGTTGGTCGAGAAGCGTTCCGGCCAGGTCGCCTGGTCGAAACTGCCCACCGAAGTCAAAGTGGAACGCGGCAAGGCTCCGGCAGCAGGATTCGAAAAAACCGGGGCGAAGGAAAGTCACGAAGCCAACTTCCTGTTATCGATTGCTGCGGCGCGGCAGGAAGCACAGACGCTTTTTGAGCTCAGCCAGGACCTCGGCGCCTCACTCAGCCTGGGTGAAACGCTCTCCGTTTTTTCAGTGAAACTTAAGCGGTTGGTACCTTACGATGCCATCGCCATTTATGTGCGGCGCGGCGACGAACTCCTGCCCGAGCATGTGAGTGGAGACAACTTCCGTTTGTTTGCGTCACTGCGGATTCCTTTGGGGCAGGGCCTTTCAGGCTGGGTAGCGCAAAACAAGAAACCCATCATCAATGGCAATCCGTCGGTGGAACCGGGCTACCTGAACGATCCCACCAAGTTCAGCACCTTGCGTTCCGCCCTGGCGGTGCCGCTCGAGGGACTGGATGGCGTCGTCGGAGTGCTGACGCTCTATCACGCTGAACGCGACGCGTTCACCTCCGATCACCTGCGCATTCTGCTGGCAGTCAGTTCGAAGATGGCGCTCTCGGTGGAGAATGCCCTCAAGTACCAGCAGGCAGAAAGTTCCGCCACTACCGACTACCTGACAGACCTGCCTAACGCCCGTTCGCTATTCCTGCAACTGGATCGGGAATTGGCCCGCTGCAAGCGGGACAAGACCTCGCTGACCCTCATGGTCTGTGACATGGATGGGTTCAAGCAAATAAACGATCGCTTTGGACACCTCGAGGGCAACCGCGTGTTGCGGCTCTTTTCCCATGCGCTTAAGGAAACCTGCCGAGAATACGACTATGTCGCACGAATGGGCGGCGACGAATTTGTAGTGATCGCTCCGGGTTTAACTCCTGATGCGGCACCCAAGAAGACCGAGCACCTGCGCGAACTTGCTCGACAGGCAGGCAAGGACGTCTGTAACGAGGACATTCTCTCGCTCAGTATTGGGCGATGCGTATACCCGGAAGACGGCCTCGACGCCGAGGAACTGCTGGCTGAAGCCGACCGTCGCATGTACATCGAGAAGCAAGGCCAGCCCAATCGCAAGAACCGCCGGTTGTATCCGCGGCTAAAGGGGCGCCTCACGATTGAATTCAAGCCGGAAAATTCGGAAGGACCGGTTCTGGGCAATCTCACCAACATCAGCCTGGGCGGCTGTTATGTGGAAACCAGCATCCTGCTGCCAGCCGATACCAAAGTGAAGTTGCTCTTCTCGATTGACGACAACAAGCTGCAGGCCGAGGGCATGGTGGTCCGCAACGATCCCGGATCAGGGGTCGCTATCAAGTTCAAGGAAGGAAATCGCGAGGAGCGGGCCCATCTGCAAAGTATTCTGGAATATGTGGACCGCACCTCGAAAGCTTTCGACAACTACTACCTGTCAAAAATCCAGATGCGCTGAAGACTTGGGCAAGGTGTGGAATGAAGCGTGCAGGCGTGCTCCAACTTGGGCAACACGTGGGGAAAATTGTCCTGATTGTTCTGCTGGGCGGAACGTTAGGAGCGGCCCTGGTACGTTTTTCCCCCGGGTTCGGAGTCGACGAACGGGAACTGGACAGCCGGCTGAATGAACAAAGCATCCGGGCGCTGCGGCAGAGACAGGTGGAAGAAAACAATTTCGCAGTCTTCTATGTTCATTATCTAGGCAGATTGCTGCGTGGTGATTTGGGGATGTCGCGCACTTTCGAGCGGCCGGTCTCAGAGCTTCTGAAGGAACGTTTTCCCGAGACAGCGAAATCTGTGGGCCTAAGTCTGGCGCTGGCCTGGACGCTCGGTTTCTCCCTGGCGATTCTGGCCGTGATGTCGCGTCACTGGACTATAGATCTGGGTGCCAGCCTTTTAGCGGGACTGTTAATGTGCCTGCCTGCGGCAGCGATGGCACTGCTGTTTGTCCTTGCGCGCGCGCCGGCGCGGCTTGTCCTGGCCCTCGTCGTACTTCCGCAAATCTTTCGATATTCGCGCAACCTTCTGGCCCGCAGTGCAGCGCAGCCGCATGTGTTGATGGCACAAGCCAAGGGATTGAACACTTTGCGAATTTTCTTCTGCCACATCCTGCTTCCGGTGGCACCTCAGGTATTGGCGCTGGCCGGGATTTCCGTGAGCCTGGCGCTTACGGCTGCCATTCCGGTCGAGGCTCTGTGCGATCTGCCCGGCATCGGCCAACTCGCGTGGAAGGCTGCCCTGGCGCGTGATTTACCTCTGCTGGTGAATCTGACGATGATCGTGACGCTGGTCACTCTTTTGGCAAACTCGGCCTGCGATCTCCTGGGCCAAAGGTTTCGGGGACACGCCGCATGAAGGGAGCACGCCTGGCAGCAATCGTGTTTCTGATGGTTGTGGGTGGCGCATGCGTTTTCGCTGACCTGCTCCTGCCCGCTTCGTATGCTCATCAATTCCGTGACGAGCCAAACGCGGCGCCGTCCTCGCAACACCTGCTGGGCACCGATGATCTGGGACGTGATCGCTTTGTGCGCGTGCTCTACGGTACGCGGGTCTCGCTGCTACTGGCCCCGGCCGCCGCGTTCGTAGCCAGTCTGCTGGCAGCACTCATCGGCGGCGTGGCAGGTTTTGCCGGCGGATGGGTTCAGAAGGGTGTGATGGCGGCGACCGATCTTTTTCTCTCTCTCCCCTGGCTTTTTCTTCTGATTACAGTCCGTGCTGTGCTGCCTCTGAACGTGTCGCCTCTGATTTCGGTGGCGATTACCTTCGCCCTCCTCGGTTGTTTAGGATGGGCGGCCGCCGCGCGCGTTGTGTGTGCCGACACGACTTCGCTGCGCGAGTCTGATTTCGTATTGCTGGCCCGAGCTTCCGGCAGTGGCGGCTGGCGCCTGCTTTGGCGACACATTGTGCCCAACCTGCAGTCCGTGCTCCTTGCGCAATTCTGGATTGCGGTTCCGGCATTCATCCTCACCGAAGCAAACCTTGGGATGCTCGGCCTAGGCGTGGCCGAACCTCTGCCCTCCTGGGGCAGCCTGCTTCGAGAGCTGCAGAGCTACTCGGTGCTATCCGGGCAGCCGTGGCAGTTTGTCCCACTGATCTTGTTCATTTTGGTTGTGAGTTCTTTTCATCTCTTATTGCTCAAACAGGAGTGGTCAGCATGAAGCAACGTGTTCTGCGCGTCGCATTCACCGCCTTCCTCACACTCGCCACAGTGGCAGTCTGGGCACAGTCCGGCGGCGAGTTACGTTAGCCTAAGACCTTCAATCCGGTCCTGGCTGAAGATGATGCTTCGGAAACAGTGCGTTACTTGACGGGCGGCGTGCTGATCCGGGTGGACCGCCTCACCCAAGCAGCCGGACCGGAGCTGGCCATCTCGTGGAAGATAAGCAATGGCGGCAAGACGATCACATTCAAGCTGCGCGAGGGCATCCACTTCTCCGATGGCTCTCCGTTTTCCGCCGATGATGTCGCTTACACCATGCAGCTGCTGATGGATCCGTCAGTGCATTCTCCGACCGGGGACTCGTTCCGTTCCGATGAAGGCAAAGTCGAGACGCGGGTGCCGGCGCCGAACCGCATCGCAATCACCTTTCCGGCGCCGATCGCCGGGCTGGACAAGCTGTTTGACCAGGTAGCAATCATGTCCGCCAAGTCACCCAAGAAGGAGATGGCGGTCCTTGGACCGTACTACGTCGCCGAATACAAGGCGGGCTCGTATGTCCAGCTGCAACGAAATCCTAATTACTGGCGGCACGATGCCGCGGGCCGGCAGCTGCCTTATATCGATTCCGTGCACCTCGATATTCAGCAGAATCGGGACACCGAGATGCTGCGCCTGGTTCGCGGGGAAATCGACTTCATCAGTTCACTGGACGCGGAGTATTTCGACAAGGTGACTTCGCAGAACCCGGCGTTGGCGCATGATGCCGGGGTGTCTCTGGATTCGGAACAGATGTGGTTTAACCAAGTAAAGAACTCCCCTCTACCCGGCTACAAGAAGGCGTGGTTCGCTTCAACCAGCTTCCGGCGCGCGGTCTCGGAAGCGATCAACCGCGAAGACCTGGCGCGCATCGTGTTTCATGGTCACGCTCAGCCTGCGGTGGGGCCGATCTCGCCAGCTAATAAATTCTGGTTCAATGCCAAACTGCAGGCGCATCCCTTCGATCAAAAGTCGGCCCTGCGGCGGCTGGCGCAGGAAGGCTTTCAGTTACGGGATGGTGTGCTGCGCGATCGTGACGGACACACCGTCGAATTTTCCGTGATCACTAACGCCGGGAACAAATATCGCGAGCGCATGGCCACTATGGTCCAGCAAGACCTGGCTGAAATTGGGATCAAACTGAACATTGTGACTTTGGATTTTCCCTCGCTGATCGAGCGGATAACCCGCACTTTCGACTACGAAGCTTGCCTGCTCGGGCTATTCAACAATGATCTGGACCCGAACTCGCAGATGAACGTTTGGCTAAGCTCGGCAGAAAATCATCAGTGGAATCCCAGCCAGAAGACACCGCAAACCGAGTGGGAAGCGGAGATTGACAAGCTGATGCGAGCGCAGGCTTCCACGCTGGATGACAAAAAACGCAAGTCCTACGTGGACAAGATGCAAGAGATCGCCTGGGAACAGGAGCCGTTCATCTATCTCGTGAACAGAAACGCGCTATCCGCGATCTCCGCGTCGTTGCGTAATGCCCATCCGGTGGTGCTGCGGCCGCAGGTGTACTGGAACATCGATGAGCTTTCGGTCGGCGGCGAGGTAGCAAGGAAGCATTGATGACCCGCCCACCGCTTTTGTCGCTCTGCGTTTCGGCGGATTATGCCGGAGAGCGCTGTGTGCTGCGCGACCTATCGCTCGACGTGGGACGTGGCGAGATACTCGGCCTGGTGGGCCAGAGCGGATGCGGCAAGAGCACTTTAGCTCTCGCGATTCTCAAGCTGCTTTATCTGAAGGGTGGGAAAGCGGAGGGATTCATCCACTTTAACGACCGCGATCTCATCGCATTGAAAGAGCGCGAGATGCGCAAGCTGCGGGGCAAAGAGATCGGACTTGTTCTGCAAAGCCCTATGTCGTCATTGAATCCTGCGCTGCGGATAGGCACTCAATTGGGAGAAGCCTGGAAAATTCACAAATCCAGCGGCCGAGAGGAGTGCCGTCAGGCTTTGCTCGAGTCGCTTGAGACCGTCAGTTTGCCGGCGGATGAAGATTTCTTACGGCGTTTTCCTGCGCAGCTCAGCGTTGGGCAGGCGCAGCGTGTGCTGATCGCGATGGCGGTCATGCACCGCCCTGCGTTGGTGATCGCCGACGAGCCCACCAGCGCGTTGGACATTATTACCCAGGCGGAAATCCTTCAGCTTTTTGCCGAGCTGAGCCAAAAACTGGGGATCAGTGTTCTCTACATTTCGCATGATCTGCTTTCGGTTGCTACTATCAGCCATCGGGTCGCAGTCATGTCGCAGGGGCAGATTGTGGAATGCCGCGAAACCGCTGAC
>QIAS01000049.1:0-3603 GCA_003225615.1 Acidobacteriota bacterium
CATTATCAATTATCCGATGGCCGAGCACCCGACGACCAACCTCATTCCTACCACTCTCCCGCTTTTACCAGCTTGCGTATCTTGCGCTTGATTATGTCCCGCTTGAGGGCGCTGAGGTGGTGTATGTAGAGCTTTCCGTTGAGGTGATCTGTCTCGTGAAGAAACGCACGAGCCAGAAGTTCTTCACCAGTCCTCTCGAATACGTTGCCGTTAAGGTCCTGGGCGCGGATCGTCACCTTGCGCGCACGGGTCACCGGCTCACGGAATTCCGGAATGCTCAGGCATCCCTCGTTTTGGGTGTGACGGCCTTCGGTATGGATGATTTCCGGGTTGGCCAACACGAGTTTTGCTTCCGGGTCTTCCTTGAAAGTAATGTCGACAACTGCCAGGCGCTTGGAAATGCCGATCTGTGGGGCCGCCAAGCCGACTCCATGGGCCGCGTACATGGATTCGAACATATCCGCGACGAGTTTTTTCAACTCATCGTCAAAAACCGTTACCGGCTCTGAGGGCTTCTCCAGCACCGGATTTCCAAACTTTACGATCGGATAAATCATTTAATCGTTAGTCGTTCGTAGCTGCGAGCTAGTAGTTCTTCAACTGCTCCAAATAAGCCTCAAAATTACGCCGCGTCTCCGGCATCGAATCTCCACCGAACTTCTCGAGAGCACAGCGCGCCAGCGTAAGAGCCACCATAGCCTCGGCTGCAACCCCGGCGGCGGGCACAACACACACATCGGACCGCTCGTAGGCAGCTGAAACCGGCTCGCGAGTGGCAAAATCCACAGATTTCAAAGGCCGCCGCAGCGTGGAAATAGGTTTCAGATACCCGCGGACTCGGATGTCTTCCCCGTTGGAAACGCCGCCTTCAATTCCGCCGGCATTGTTGCGACTGCGGCGAAAACCTGTGAACTGCGCGACATCTCCATATCCTATTTCATCGTGCACCGCCGAGCCCGGAGAAGCTGCCGCCGTGATGCCCGTACCTATTTCAACCGCCTTGACAGCTTGCAAAGACATAACAGCAGCCGCAAGCAGAGCGTCCAGGCGTTCATCCCATTGGGCGTAAGTCCCGAGACCGGGCGGTACATTATGCGCGACTACCTCAAACACTCCACCGACGGAGTCACCGGTTTTCAGGGCCTTGTCCACCTCGGCTTTCATGTGCTGCTCGGCTTCGGTGTCAGCGCAATTGAGAAGGATTTCCTCGCGTTGGCACGTTGTCTGAATCTGTTCCCAAGGCGTCTCTTGATCCGGCAATTGGGCTTGTCCCACTGCGGTGACATGGCTCAATACCTCTACGCCCAACACGTGCAGAAAGAGTTTGGCAACGCCACCGATAGCAACGCGGGCCGCAGACTCGCGAGCGGAAGCTCGCTCCAGAACATAACGCGCCTCGGGAAAGTTGTACTTTAGCGCGCCCGCCAAGTCCGCGTGCCCGGGACGGGGGGACGCTACCCGCTTGTGCTTCGCGGGATCACCCTGCTGCACGGGCAGCGACTCCTGCCAATTCTTCCAATCCTTGTTTTCCAGCAAGATCGATATGGGCGAGCCGATCGTGCTCCCCTGCCGCACTCCGGAAAGGATGTGGGCTGTATCGCGTTCGATCCTCATGCGTCCGCCGCGGCCATAGCCTTGTTGGCGACGCCAAAGTTCACGGTCGAGGAAAGCCTGATCAATCTTCAGGCCGGCTGGAATGCCCGAGATAAAGGCGAGGAGCGCCTCGCCATGCGACTCACCGGCGGTGAAGTAGCGCAACATGAATTTTGGATTGTAGCTGATAGCGGGGAAAACAGGCTTCTGAGCGTCGCAGCTGGTGTTATCCTAGTCTCTGTACTAGCTAGTTACGGTACGATGCTGGTACAATTCAGCTTCAAACTACAGGACCTCTCCGCCTGCCACACGCGTCTGTCGCTTGGTTGTGCATCCCGTAGTCTCTGGCCAACTAGGAGGGAGATGTGTCTTTTAATCCGGGAGATGTTGTAAAAACAGGACTTGGTTCCACTCGCATTCGCTGTGTAGTGGTGGACGACCACGCCCTGTTGCGGCAAGGAGTGCGCCGATTACTGCAAGATGAGGCGGACTTCGAGGTCGTGGATGAGGCGGGGAATGGAACGGATGCTCTAAAGATGGTTCTGCAGCATCGGCCGGATCTGATTCTGATGGACATCGGGATGCCGGGTCCCTCGTCTTTTGAGACGGCCCGCCACATTCAGAAAGCCTGTCCGGATACCAAGGTCGTGTTCCTCACCATGCACGAAGACGAGGAATATGTGGTCGAGGCCCTGCAGGCCGGAGCCGCTGGCTATCTTCTAAAGGACACTCCGGCCCCGAAGCTCATGAGCTTGCTCCGCGAAGTCTATCGCGGGGGCAAGTGCGTGAGTCCCGAGGTGCTGGGACGGCTGGTCGACGATTTCCGTGCTCAACGACGGAATAACCGCCTGGGAGCAGGGAAATCGAACTTGACGCCACGGGAACGGGAAGTCATGAAGTTGCTCGCTGAGGGGAATACCGTCCGTGGAATTGCCGAAATGCTGCGCGTGAGCATGAAGACGATCGAGGCTCACAAGTTCAACCTCATGCGTAAGCTCGACATTCACAACAAAGCGCAGTTGGTGACGACTGCGATTAAGAAGAAGATTCTGAAGCTTCCGTTACCGATCTAAGGGGCTTCCGTCGTAGATGCTTCGCTAGGGGATCTGGCTATTCTCGCAACGCAATGTCCGCAAGAGTGGCCAGGTCGCTCACTTCCAGATCAGGTTTTCCATCCGCAGTTCTAGCTGCTCCTGTCCCCGGCCGGGGGGAGGGACGATTTACCCATACGGTTGCGATTCCCAAAGATTTTGCCGGTGTCACGTCGTGATAAAGGCTTTGTCCCACGTGCAGCACGTGGTCCGGTGCTAATCCCAACCGCTTCAGAGCGAGCCTGAAATTGTTGTGAGAAGGCTTGTAACTACGAGCCTGCTCCGCCGTGATGACGTGGTCGAACTGCGCCTGCAGCTTAGGTTCGCTGCCAGCAAACAAGTCATCATCGATATTTGAAATCACCGCGAGCTTGTACCGGGGTTGCAGGCGCTTCAGGGCGGCAACTGTATCGGGGAAAGGCGGCCATTGCGGCAGGGATCCCGGGAGCGACCGGATTTCCTCTTCTGATGGCTTGAAACCGAGTTGCTCGCCGAATCCGGCAACTACTGACTGCAACACTTCGCGATACTTCCGGAATTCTCCCTGTTCGGCCTTAAGCTCCAGCTCGGAATAAAGCTTGAGAAGAGCAAAGTCGTCGATGGTTTTGCCATGTGCCTCCAGGATGGGACGCAAGGCGGAAAAGATGCCCTTTTCCCAGTCGATCATCGTGCCATAGCAATCGAACGTAAGGGCTTGGAATCGATGAAAATCGAGCATGGGTAGAAAGCTTTCAGCTGACAGCCATCAGCTCTCAGATAGACGCAAGAGAGCGCGTCTCGTAAACAGGAGTCTCAGTAGAAAAGTTGCCAAGCAGAGACCAGAGATAGCTGACTACGCTGAAAGCCGAAAGCTGATGGGTGACAGCTGCTATTTCCTGATCTCCAAAGGCGCTTCGAGTTTGAAGCTGACCACGGACTC
>QIAS01000049.1:3713-5514 GCA_003225615.1 Acidobacteriota bacterium
GCGCTTGCCTTTACCTTTTTCGCTGCGCGTCACGGCGGAAGTTTCAACGCGACGGGGTTTGCCGTTAATGGTGACGGAATCCAACTTCAGCTGCAGGACCGAACCACCTTTGAACCGGCCGGCGGGTGTAGCGGTAACGACGGTGCCCGTGGCTTCCGCGCCGTCGGGAATGAACGTCGTGCCGTTCACTTCAACCGGCTGAGCCACGGTCGCACTGAAGGTCTGTCCAGATTGGCTGATCTTGGTGCCCACGGCGTCATTTAATCGCACCGTTATGACGGTCCCAGCGGGAACCACAATTGGTTTGGCGGCTTCCGGTTTGCGTTCTGCCATCCCGGTCTTGGGTGCACTGGGATTACCGGATTCGGTCCCGGCCGGCTGATTTTGATCGGTTGAGGTAGCAGGCTGCTCGGGTTTCTTGCTACAGCCGAGAAGAACCAATATCAACAACAGGCCGAGAGTAAGTACCCATATACGTGACCGCATGGGTCACCTCCATGAAGCGGATTTATTGGAAGCCGGACGGTTCGCAAACGGTCGCTGCCGTCAGATCTCTTCTTCGGGTGCGATTGCTGTGGCCGGGGTGGTATCCCCATTATCTCGCAAAGGCTCTAACCCGGGAAGTGTTGGAGTTTGGTTCAGGGGCACACCTAGTGCCGCATTCGCTACTGAACCGGTAACCGCGGCGGAAGAGGATGATGCTGCAGCGGCAGAAGCGCTTTCGGGCGCCGCCGCGCCGTTCTTATGGAGGAACTTGGCGCTGTTCAGTAAAGGCCGTCCCAGGGAGGGATTGTAGCTGGTCCAAGGGCTCTCCAAATCTGCTTCCCGTTCGAAATGGGCGCGCATGCTCTCCATTTTCGAGTCAAGATCGTCCAGATAATGGAGCATAAGAGCTTCCGGGAACATAGGCAGCTTAGGAGAACCGAATTCGTATTGTCCGTGGTGGCTGATGATGAGGTGCTCCAATAAAGTTTTCAACTCTTCCGGGAATCCGGGCACCTGTGCGATCTTGGCGTGGAGCATTTCAATTTCAATGATCATGTGCCCCAGCAACTGTCCGCGCGTGGTGTAGGAAAACGAGCGGGTGTAGGCCAGTTCGTGAATTTTGCCAATGTCATGCAGAAATGCGCCGGTCAGAAGCAGATCGCGATCGATTTGCGGATAATTGCGCGACACCAGGTCGCACGAGCGAAAAAGTGATACCACATGATCCAGCAGACCGCCGATGTATGCATGGTGCAGAGTCTTGGCCGCGGGGGCGCTGCGGTATGCCTCCGCGATCGGACTGTCTGACATAAAGCTCTGCAACAGCGCTTTGAGGTGAGGATTTCGAAAACTGGCAACGAAGTCATTCAGCGTTTGCCAGAGTTCGTCCAGGTTCTTGCTGGTCTTTGGGAGATAGTCGGCGAAATCGACTTCCCCGTCCTGCAAGCAACGCAGCTTGTGAATCGTCAACTGGAAACGATTCTTGTACTTGTTAATGAGCCCTTTGGCCTTGATGTAATCGTCCTGATCGAAAACGTCGATCGCGTCTGCGACGTTGTCCCACATCTTGGCTTCAATCTGGCCGGTGCGGTCCCCCAGTGTAAGCGCGAGGTAGGGCTCGCCCGTTTTTTTGGGCTTAACTTGTTTGGCGATAACGACAAAGCTGGAGGTGATGACCTTGTTTTCCTGCTGAGCGCAATTGCAAATGAAGAAGTCCTTCATGGGCCTGTTCCCGTGGCGCTGCCGACTTGCCAAGGTGATCAACGCGTGCCTTGGCTGAGGTCGTCCTGGTGGCCGCGTGGAGCAGCCAGCTTAA
>QIAS01000189.1:0-12954 GCA_003225615.1 Acidobacteriota bacterium
AGTCGAGGCCGGATCGTTGGAAATTACATCTCCAGTTGCCGTAAAACCAATAATCGTCAACAAATGCCCAGACGTGGAGCGAAACAGAAAGCCTGACAGCTTATTCGGTTGGAACGCCAACGAGGCTACCAGCGGGATTCCTGCTTTGATGAACTGCTCGGCTTCGTAGAGCGACCGCAATTGCGTGACTTCAGTATCGAGTCCGAAGTGTGCGCCGTAGGCATTGTTGAACGGCCAGTTGCCGGCGCCCTGGTAATGATAATCAAAGGTGTAGCGCGCTGCGTAATCCACCCAGGGATCAACTACATTGGGGTAATCGTTGTACACAAATGAGTAATCGGAAGGTGACGGGCCTTTCCCCCAATACGCCAAGATCATCGAAGTCGATGTTGGGCTGCACCAGGCCTCACCACCGCCGTCGAATTGTGGATATTCTCCCGCATGAATCTCCTGGGAGAAATGTGGCACAGGCAGTTCGATTCCCTCCGCTCCACCCAAAGGACTCGGCACGTAAGGATTTGCGTTGGGCATGTTTGAAGCGAGAGCCCCCACCTTGTAGAGAGTAGGTGCCGCTGTATTGGCGGGTAACTTGTAGAGAGTGACCCGCACCCGATACGCGATCATGGGATGATCTTTGGCAAAGAAAGTGTCAATGGCGATGTAGCCATCAGCATCTCCCTGTCCACCGACAGAAGTGCGATGGAAGTCGCCGTCGCTGAACGCCCAACGCCCCATGACATACCACTTTGTGGTGTACGCGCCGTCCGTTGTTGCTTGCATCTCGACCTGAACCCAGGTTCCCGGAGGTGTGTCGGCGTTCCACGATGAAACCAACTCGTTGAACCCGAAGCCGGAGGCGAACCAGGAGGACGTCCAACGAGCATAGGAATAGGTCTTGGTTCCATAGCCAAACGGATCGGTGTAGCTCAAAGTTCCAACACCGGAGGCGTAAGTGATCGCGTCGCCTTCCTTGATAAGACGCGTACCCTCAAATGCGCTGCCAGCCGCTGTGAAATCGGCAGATGTTGTGTACGCATGAAAAGTGACTTGGAGGGGCTGGGCGGCAAAGGCCGGAGCGGTGAATAAGAGGCAGAGCACAGTTACAAACAGTCGGGATTTCATACTCCGCGGATTTTAGGATGGTTCTGTGCTACTTGCAATACGAGTTATTGACAGCAGGTTTATGGCGGAGATGGAGCTCCATTTACTTCTAGATTCGAGTTAGCGGCGCACCGTAGTCCAAATCAAAGCCCAACTGCAACTTGGCTGCCTCGGACATGACGCCCGGATGCCAGGGAGGATCAAAGACAACTTCTACATTCACTTGTTTCACTTCGGGCACGCCTGAGAGTTTGCTCTCGACGTCAGCCTTGATCACATTCCCCATGCCGCAACCCGGAGCCGTCATGGACATCTTGACGTCAATTTTCTTGCCACCTTCGTGCGGGGTAATCTCGCAGGAATAGATCAGGCCGAGATCCACGATATTGACTGGAATCTCGGGATCGTAAACGGTTCTGAGTTGATCCCAGACCAGTTGTTCTTTGAAGCTGGCCTCGGAAGGTTTCTCTTCAACTGGAGGGGGAGTGAGGCCCAAAGCGTCCGCATCTTTGGCGTCAATGCGGAACATACAGCCCATTTCACTCAATACGGTATAGCCGGTGCCCAGAAATTGGGAAATTCTTACTTTGCTGTCAGCGGGGAGCACGCGGCTTCTCAATGGCTTGGCATTCGCGTTTTAGCTCAATCAGTTCGTGCATAATTCAACTCGATGCTGCAGATTTAATTTTTGCCCTCGTTGGAGACGGGTCAAGCCTCGTCTCTGCAGAGAGGCTGTTATTCTGTCGAAACCGCGTCTTGCTTTCCTTCCAGGGCGGCTTGCAATGTGTGCCATGCAAGCGTAGCGCATTTGACCCGCACCGGAAACTCCGAGACACCGGAGAATACCGCAAGTTTGCCAAGTTCCGTAGCGTTGCCGTTGCTCGACGCTTTGCCGGTGACTACCTGGTGAAATTTTCGGAATAATTCTTCCGCTTCCTTCTTGGTTTTGCCTTTCAAACTTTGCGTCATCATGGATGCCGAAGCCTTGGAGATAGCGCAGCCCGAGCCTTGGAAGCTGATATCGCGAATCGAGTCTCCCTCGATCTGCAAGTACACGGTAAAGTGGTCGCCGCAAAGCGGATTGAAACCCTCGGCTTTGTGGTCCGCGTCCTTCAGTTCGCGGTAGTTTCGTGGAGCCTTACTGTGCTCCAGAATTACCTCTTGATATAAATCGCGCAAATCGGCCATCAGCCGAAAACCTCCTGCACCTTTTGGATGCCTCGCACCAAGACATCGACCTCTTCTTTCGTATTGTAGAGCGCGAAGGAAGCGCGGGCGGTGGCGTCTACGCCGAACCGCTGCATCACAGGCTGAGCACAGTGATGTCCGGTGCGGATGGCGATGCCTTCCTGGTCAAGGATCGTTCCGATGTCGTGCGGGTGAACACCGTCCATGATGAAGGAGAGCACTCCGGCTTTCTCTTTCGCAGTCCCAATCAGGCGAACTCCTGGAATCGCCGAAACTTTTTGCGTGG
Source organism: Acidobacteriota bacterium (assembly GCA_003225615.1). Lineage (GTDB taxonomy): Bacteria > Acidobacteriota > Terriglobia > Terriglobales > Acidobacteriaceae > QIAS01. The sequence continues at coordinate 2,576 of QIAS01000189.1, forward strand.
CGTATGTCAGTAATTCATGCTCATATTCGGCAACGTTCTCGATTCCCACGCGGTTCAGGTACTCGATGGCTGCGCGCAATCCTACAGCGCCGGACATGTCAGGAGTGCCCGCCTCAAACTTGTGCGGGAGCTTGTTGTAGGTCGTCTTTTCGAACGTGACGGAACTGATCATGTCGCCGCCGCCCTGGTACGGCGGCATGGCCTCCAGTACTGCCGCCTTGCCGTATAGGACGCCAATGCCAGTCGGTCCGTAGATCTTGTGTCCGGAGAATGCGTAGAAATCACAGTCCAACTGCTGCACGTCGATCCGCACGTGAGGCGCGGCTTGGGCACCGTCCACCAAGACAGGAATGTTTCTCGCATGCGCCATCGCGGTGATTTGCTTGATCGGATTTATCGTTCCTAAGGCATTGGAGACATGTCCCAGCGCGACGATTCGGGTACGGGAGTTCAGCAGGCGTTCGAACTCTGCGGGTATCAGTTCTCCCCGATCATTAATAGGTGCGACCTGGAGTTTGGCCTGTTTTTCCTCGCAAAGAAGCTGCCAGGGAACGATGTTGTAGTGGTGCTCCATCGCCGTGATGAGCACTTCGTCGCCAATGCCAAGGTGCTGACGACCGTAGGTTTGAGCCACCAGGTTGATAGCTTCGGTGGCGCTGCGCACAAAGATGATTTCGCGGGGCTCAGCAGCATTAATAAATGATTGCACTACTTTGCGGGCACTCTCAAATTCTTCTGTTGCCCGCTGGGAAAGATAGTGGACTCCCCGATGAATGTTGGCGTTGTCGTGCTCGTAATAGCGAACGATGGCGTCGATGACTGCCTTGGGTTTCTGCGAAGTTGCGGCGTTATCTAAATAGACGAGTTGGTGGCCATTGACTCGTTGGTGGAGTATCGGAAAATCGGAGCGGACTCTCTCTACGTCGAATCCAGCTACGAGATCGCGAGCCGCGACCTTGGCAGAATCCGAAGGCAATTTAATGGCGGTACTCATCCGACTTCCTCCAAACTTCTTTCACCTCGTGCATGGTCGTGGCTCGCCGATCCCTGAGCCGGGACGTGGTTGCTGATCGTCAATAAATGCTGATGTATTAGATTCTCGGCATGCGTGCGGGCTGGTCCCGCCTTCATGCGCTCCAGGCATTCCGCCGCGAAAGCCAGCAGCAGCAGCCTGCGAGCCGAGATCTCTTCGATTCCTCTCGACCGCAGATAGAACAACGCGTTTTCTTCGATCTGGCCAATCGTCGCTCCGTGTGTGCACTTCACATCGTCGGCGTAGATTTCCAGTTGAGGCTTGGTATCGATCTGCGCATCGTCAGAGAGCAGCAGGTTGCGGTTCGTCTGCTTGGCATCGGTTTTCTGCGCGTCTTTGTGTACGACGATGCGTCCGTGAAATACGCCGTGGGCGTGATCGTCCAGAATTCCGTTGTAGAACTGGCGGCTGCTGCAGTGCGGACTGGCGTGTTCGACATGCATGTAGTTGTCGAGGTGCTGGCCCCCGTTGCCGACAAACAAGCCGTTGATCAGGCACTCTCCGCCCTCACCGGCAAGCACCGGATGCACGTTATTGCGGACCAGGCCGCCGCCCAGCAAAAGCGAATGGGAAGCAACATTGGCGCTTCTCTGCTGCTGAATGCGAAGCGTAGAAATGTTGAAGGCCTCCCGGTCCTCGCGCTCAATCATGTAGTGGGAAACAATTGCGTTTTCGCCGGCGATTAACTCCGTTGCACTATTAGAGAGAACCGTACCGCTGCCCAGCGACACATATTCCTCGATGATGGTGGCCTGGCTCTCGTCCTCGAAAACCAGCAGATTGCGAGGATGAGACATGCTGGGGACGTTGTTCGCCGTGGAGACAAAGAGCAAATGAATTGGGGCTTCCAACACCGTGCCGCGGCGGACATGAACATATGCTCCATCCTGCGCGAAGGCGGTGTTCAGGGCCGAGAAAGGATCGCGTTGGATATCAAGATAGTGACCCAAGTGCGCTTGGATTGCGGCGGGATTGCTGGCGATCTGTTCTTGGAGTGAGGAGATTTTTGTGTTTGCAGGCAAACTGTCGAACGTAGACAGCTCGCGGGCAAACTGCCCATTTACAAAAACGAGCTGGGCAACGGCTCCTTCCACTCGCCAGGCGGCCAACTCAGACTTCGAGAGGGGTCTTGCGTCCTTTTGAGCCAGGGAAAACTGAGTGCGCGTGATCGCGGAGACGTTCGTGAATCGCCAATCTTCGTCGTGTGTAGTCGGGAAGCCGGTCTCGCAAAAACGTGCGAAAGCATCTGCCCGAAGCTGTCGTAGCCAGGGCAGATCATGGCCGCCCGCCCGCTTCTCAAATTCACTGAACGTGTCGAGATATGTCTCGCTATTCTGAATTGCCGTGCTCACATTTTCCTCAACTAAGCGGAAGTCGGCGCACTTTGCCGGGCTTCGTTTTCGGTTCCAACGTATCCTTTTTCTTCCAGTTCAAGAGCCAGTTCCGGCCCGCCGGAGCGCACGATTCGGCCATCCAGCAGCACGTGCACAAAATCGGGAATGATGTAGCTCAGCAGGCGTTGATAGTGCGTGACAACCACCATTGCGCGATCCGGACTGCGCATGGCATTGACTCCCTTGGCCACAATTCTGAGGGCATCGATGTCCAGGCCGGAGTCGGTCTCATCCAGAATTGCCAGCTTCGGCTGCAGTATTGCCATCTGCAGGATTTCATTCCGCTTCTTCTCGCCGCCGGAGAAGCCCTCGTTTACCGATCGGTTCATGAGCTTCTCATCCATCTCCAGCAGCTTGAGCTTCTCGCGGAACATGGGGAGAAAATCCATGGCGTCCATCTCATCTCCGCCACGATACTTGCGAATTGCGTTTAATGCGGAGCGCAGAAAATAGGCATTGCTTATGCCCGGAATCTCTACCGGATACTGAAATGCCATGAAGACACCTTCACAGGCCGCTTCCTCCGGCTTCATCGCCAACAGGTCTTTGCCCTTAAATAACACTTCGCCGTCCGTGACCTTATAGGCCTCTCGGCGCGCCAAGACTTGCGCGAGCGTGCTCTTGCCTGACCCATTCGGGCCCATAATGGAATGCACTTCGCCGGCGTTTACCTTCAGATCAATGCCTTTGAGGATCTCGTGTCCACCGACGGTCACGTGAAGATTCTTGATTTCAAGCAAACTCATTTCTCGTTTCCTTTTCCTCTTCCTCTGCTACGAGTCTCTACGGAATTATGATTACCCCACACTGCCTTCCAGGCTGACGCTGAGCAACTTCTGTGCCTCGACAGCGAACTCCATCGGCAGCTCGCGAAACACCTGCTTGCAAAAACCGTTCACGATCATCGAGACCGCATCTTCGGTTTTCAGCCCGCGCTGTTGGAGATAGAAGAGCTGGTCTTCTCCAATCTTTGACGTGGAAGCTTCGTGCTCCATGCGCGCGGTGGAATTCTTCACTTCGATGTACGGAAAAGTATGCGCGCCGCACTTGTCGCCGATCAGAAGGGAATCGCATTGTGTGTAATTGCGCGCGCCCTGAGCGCCTTTCATTATCTTGACCATCCCGCGGTAGGTGTTCTGGCCGTGTCCGGCGGAGATGCCCTTCGAGACAATGGTGCTGCTGGTGTTTTTTCCCAGGTGGATCATCTTCGTGCCGGTGTCGGCCTGCTGATAATTGTTGGTTAGCGCGACCGAATAGAACTCGCCTACGGAATTGTCGCCCTGGAGAATGCAGCTGGGATACTTCCACGTAATGGCGGAACCGGTTTCCACTTGCGTCCACGAAATCTTTGAGCTCACGCCCTGGCACTTGCCGCGCTTGGTCACGAAGTTGTAGATTCCGCCCCGGCCTTGCTTATCCCCGGGATACCAGTTCTGCACGGTGGAGTACTTGATCTGGGCATTGTCGAGCGCCACGAGTTCGACCACGGCGGCGTGCAATTGATTTTCGTCGCGGATCGGGGCAGTGCAGCCTTCCAGATAACTGACGGAGGCTCCTTCGTCAGCCACGATCAATGTACGTTCGAACTGGCCGGTTTCCGCTGCGTTGATTCGGAAGTAGGTCGAGAGCTCCATTGGACAGCGCACACCCTTCGGCACGTACACGAAGGATCCGTCCGTGAATACATCGGCATTCAATGCAGCGAAAAAGTTATCCGTGTAGGGAACAACCGACCCCAGATATTTCCGCACAAGCTCAGGATGCTTTTGCACTGCTTCTGAAAACGAACAGAAAATCACTCCCCGTTCTGCCAGCTTTTCCTTAAATGTCGTTGCGACCGAGACGCTATCAAACACCGCGTCGACCGCCACCCCCGCCAGCATTTTCTGCTCGGCCAGAGGAATGCCCAGCTTTTCGTAGGTACGGAGAATCTCCGGATCCAGCTCGTCCAAACTCTTCAGGCCCGGCTTTTGCTTGGGGGCGGAGTAGTAAGCAATGTTCTGGTAATCGATGGGGCCGTACTTTATGTTGGCCCACTTCGGCTCGGCTTGAGACTTTTCCAGCGAAGCCCAATGCCGGTGCGCCTTGAGTCTCCACTCCAGCATGAACTCAGGTTCCTGCTTCTTGGCGGAGATGAGACGAATGGTCTCTTCATTCAGGCCCTTGGGGACTCTTTCCTCTTCAACATCGCTGATGAAGCCCCACTTATAATCGCGCTCAGCAAGATCGCGAATTGCATTAACGTTCGTGCTCATTGCATTCTCCCGGGTGCGAGGCTGACCTGCACCAGATTCCCTCGGTTATCCCGAATTGCGGCCAGGCTCATGGGCCGGATCAAATCAGAAAGCATTACTTTCTCCAATGCCCCGCGAACTACCTGATTTATGATTCGCTGGTTATCTCGGATGGGGCAGGAGGGCTCCAGGTCGCAAAGTCCCGCCACGTTCGTACTGCATTCGGTGAGCGCAAGCGGTCCTTCCAGCGCTGAAACGACTTCGGCGACCGAAATAAGGTGCGGCTCGCGGACCAGGCTATAGCCGCCTCTGATCCCCCGATGCGAGGCCAGCAACCCGCTCTGAAGCAGCGTTTTCAAAAGCTTACTTACAGTGGGCAGCGGCACCCGGCATTTAATTGCCAGGTCGCGGGCTGTATGCAGCTCAGCCTTAGAACTCCGAGCGATCTGGCTCATTACCAGCAAACCGTAGTCGGTCATTTTTCCGAGTCGAATCATCTGTAAACTATTCCAAAATCAGGGTTTCTGAACCCATCTAAATAGGACTGAATTAGTACACATTCATTATACGGCCTGACGGGTTAGGAGGCAAGGGCTGGGGGCGTTTGGCCTAGCCTGTGAACTCTGCGGAGTTAAGCTCGATGCAGTTCGGTATTAGTTCGCAGGATGCGCAGAACGTGACTGCGGGAGAAGACTCCCTCGAGCCGGCCGTTCGACATGACAGGCAGCTGGTTAATGTCTTCGCTGCTCATCATTTCAAGCGCCTGCAGGGCTGGGGTTTCGGGTGAAACCGTGCGGAGCTGGCCGAGGGGACGCATCACGCTTTGTATGCTGGTCTGCGGCCAGAGTTCGCGGGGGACTGCTTTCACCTCGTTGGGCGTTATCAACCCCGTTACCTCGCCACCCCGGACAACGACGTAGCAGCGACGGCCGCTGCGCAGCAGGTATTCGTTGACGAAGTCCTGCAGGCTTAAGTGACCCTCTACGGTCGCACACTCGCGGTCCATAAGATCGGCGACATGGCGGCCACGGAGTCCGGCCATCAGCTCGACCGAAACGTAGCTGGCGCGAGAGGCGTCAAGCAGGAACCAACCGATGAACGCCAGCCAGAGTCCGCCGAAGTTCTGACCTTTAAAGAACTGAAATAGACCAAGCAGTATGAAGATGAAGGCTACTAGCTGGCCTACCTGCGCGGCGAGTCGCGTGGCACGGTCGGCGTTACGGGTGATCCACCAGATCACGGCACGCAGGACACGGCCACCGTCAAGCGGATATCCGGGAATCATGTTGAAAGCCGCCAGCGTGATGTTGATGTAGCCGAGCCAGAGCAGCACGGCGCCAAAGGGCGTAGTCGGCTCAGTACCGGGTAGCCAGCCGGCCAGCCATGCGACACCCAAAAGAATGATCCCGATTATAAGACTGGTGATGGGACCGACAATCGCAATCCAAAACTCGGACTTGGCGTCCGAGGCTTCGGACTCGATCTGCGATACACCTCCCAGCGCGAACAGCGTGATCGTGCGCACGCGCAGTCCGCGTGCTTTTGCTAACAAGGAGTGCGCTAACTCGTGAAGCAGAAGGGTTACGAAGAACAGCCCAGCAGTGACAATTGCTGCGGCCCAAATAACGGCCTCACCCCATCGCGGGTTCACGGCATGAAAGCGATCCGCAAGGGAGAGCACGATTAGTACTGCGATGATGAACCAACTGTAATGAAGGCCAATCGAGATGCCGGAAATCCGGCCCAGCTTGACTTGCGCTTGCATTGGTCGTCAGGCCTCTATTGCAGACTATGATTTTACCTTTGCTCAGATGGCAGAGCTGATTGCAAAGTTGGAAAATATTTCGAGCTGGACGTCCAAGCGGGGAAGCAAGGACCGAAGCCGAGTCAGAGCGGATTACGACGAAAGCAGTAGGTCGGCAGGGGCGCGATGTTCACCGTTCCGGCCTCTTCCAGATGTCGCGATCGTGCATGAGGCGTATCTGCCGTTTGATCACTTTTTGGCGGTACTCAGCGTGTTTCATCGGCTCTCGCTTCAGGTAAAGGTTCTTGGGATAAATGGGCTGTTCGTAAAGTATCTGGTAGAGCTCAGTGCGCAGGTCCTTCAGCCAGTTATCCCACTGCGCTCGGGGCCGGTGATCGCGTAGTGCCTCGACGTCGATTACTCCGGCTACGTAGGTTGAGCCTCCTCCGTACTCCTGCCGGCCGACGATTTGACCCTTGTAATTAATGATGAAAGAACGTCCACCGAAAGTGTCGATGGGAGTGGTTTCTTCAGGGAACAGGTAATAGGTTCCGAGGTTCGGGGCCACAATATAGAGGTTGTTGTCCAACGCCCGAGCCCGACTTTGGATTTCGAAGATTTCGTTTCCAGTTGCGGGATGCGGATACGAGGCCCGGTAGACTACTTCCGCTCCGTTTAACGCCAACGCGCGGGCATTTTCCGGGTAGGAGCCTTCGTTCGCCATCATGATGCCGAGCCGGCCAATCTCGGTGTCTGCCACCGGCCAGAACGCATCCAGGGTGCGCCCGTACTTCTCAATCCACCAGTCGTAAACGTCATGCGGGCAGACGGAGTGCTCTACCGGGAAAAGCGGCGACACTTTGTAGTGTTTGAGAATTACCTTTCCCTTCGGGTTAATGATGAAGCCGACGTTGAAGAAGCGGTCCTTCAGGTCAGGATGGCGGGCTTTGGCTTGGGCCATGATGAAGGCGTCGTACTCGCGCGCGATCTTGCCTAGTTCTTCGGTTTCTTCTCCGGGTATATCGATGGCGCATTCCCGCGCGAATTTTACGTGGTCCAGGTCGAGTACTTCGTCGTTGAAGGCTTGCAGCGCACCCTCAGGAAACGCGATCAAGCGGACCGGAATATCTAACGCGGAGAGCCAACTGGCCGCTTTCACCAGATGCTTGAGGTGTTCGAGGTTTATCCTGATGTCCTTGCGACGACGAATCCCACGAACTGCGGGGACAAGGCCTACGGCCGTGTAAGGTTTCACCACCGCTGTCCTCCTCCCTGGATGAGGCCGGCCAAGCGTAGCCGGAGGTGCGACAAAGTTGGAGTTGTCAAAACGGTCGCGTTGGCTTCGAAAGCCTTAAAAGTTAATCCGGAACGAAAGCTGAATCTGACGCGCTGGCGCCACGAACTTGGGTGCGCCGAAGCCGCCGTTCCCGTCACTGATGTGATCGCCGAAGCGCTGTGGCACAGGCACCGGATTACCGAGCGGGTCCACGAAAGCACCCACGGGCGACGGGGTTACATACAAGTGGTCTATCTCCTCCACGTTTGCCCTGTTAAAGAGATTGAATACTTCGAAGCTAGCTATTCCTTTTACCCTCTCGGTAAAAGGGATCTCGCGTTGCAAGCGTACGTCGACGTCGTAGTAGGAATCGCCTAAGTAGCTGTTGCGCGGCAGATTGTCCATGCGGTCGTTAAACGTGAATCCGTCATTATTCAGGTCGCCCTGCGGCGGAGCCGCGTTGATGGTGAAATGCCGCGGACTCTGCAGGCTGGTGAGCAGGGAAGCCTTAAAGTCCCGCAGTAACCGTGGCCACTGCTGCGGCGTCTCGGCTAGCAGCGCCAGTGTAAAGCGGTGACGGACGTCGTTGTCTCCGACAGCGCGATCAAACTCGGGGTGGAGGTAGTTCTCCGGCGTGTTCGGTAGGTTGACAGTAGTCGAAATGTCAATCGACTTGGAGTAGGTGTAGTTGGTGAGGAAGTTAAAGTGGTGCGAAAAGGCCTTTCGCAGGCTAACGGTGCCGGCATTGTAAATGGAGAAGCCAATCGGCTTTACATAGAGTACAAAACCGAAACGAGGATCTGCCGGCCCACTGAAGATTTCTTTGCCGCTCGGCAATCTGGGACAGTTTGCTTCCACATGTCCCGGGCAGTCGGCGTTGATGCTGGAATATACCGGCAACCGCATGGCATGCATCCACTGATAACCCAAGGAGAGGTACAGGTCTTTGCCGAGCTGGTGTTCAACTTCCAAACTGGCTTGCTCCGACAGAGGCTGGGGAAAATTCTTTTTCGCGTAACCCAGCGGGAACTGGCGCAAAGCGTTGGGCGCGGGATATTGTCCTGAATTCACGAAGTTGAAGAAGTCGGTTCGCAGCGTCCCGGGGAAGTTTACGCATAATCCGGGAACCAGGTTGGGATCGCACGCTCCCACTACGCCGGAAGGTCCAAAGCCGATCAGGTTCTGGCTGGGGTTGGCGAACTCGGGCAGCAGAGGCTGGTTCATGTAACTGAATTCCGAAGCGCCCACCCAGCTCACCAGAATGTCACTGTATACGAATGGGGCGACGAACAATCCAGCGCCACCGCGAACGACGCCCTTACCGCCGTTGAAGGAGTATGCAAAACTGGCGCGCGGCTGCACATTGTTGTAATTGGTGTTATGGAACCCACCTACCTGCTTCAGTTCAGAGCCGGAAGGGAGTTGGTCTACGTCGTAGTGAACGCCGAACGTAAAACTCAAGTTGGACATCGCTTTCCATTGGTCCTGGATGTAAGTGGACCAGAGGATGTGCTTGTAGCTCACTGACGTGGCATCATTGAAGGCCTGCTGGCTGGGTCCCGCGTATAGCCCGTTCTGAAAATTCGGATCGCGGTTGGGGATCTGCTGCCCGAAGAGCGCTCTGGGTTCCATGAACAGAAAGGCGACCGGCGTGCCTATACCCGTGCCTGGGATAATTGTGCCGTCAAAGGGGGGCAGACCAAAGAAGCTCTGCGGCGTCATAACCGCCAGCCCCGGGCTGAACAGTGTTACCTGCGTGTCGGTCCAGATCGGTTGGACTTCACCCCCAAGCTTGAACGTATGTTTGCCTCGGATATAGGTGAGGTTCTCCGCGGTCTGGAAATGCTGTTCCTTGTATAGGTGAACACTACCCACAAAACCGCCAGTTTCGATCAAGTCTGGAATTTGGAGCGCCGGTTCAAAACCGAGCCCCTTCGGATTCAGGTGGAAGTCGCGCCTGCCGTATTGGAGCAGCGTCTCCGAGGTTAAGTCATGGGTGAAGACGTGGGTCAGGTTGGCGTAGAGCGTCTGATCCCGCACGGGATTGTCGCGGTAGGAAGACGGTAATCCTTCCCCCGGCACAGCTCCGCGCGCGTTCTGCTTGCGCGAATCGTTGAACAAGTAAGTGATGTTCAGCGACGTCTTTTCGCTAAGCAGATTGGTGCTTTTGAGGATGGTCTTGTCGTAATCATCGATTTGCAGGAGCGCGCCCAGGTTCTCCGGTTGCAAGCCGATAGCTTGCTTCACGGCATTGATGCCAGCGATGTTGTTCAAAATGAGTGACTCCGCCCGCCTCTGACCTTCGTAGCCCAGGAAATAAAAATTCTTTTCCTTGCGGATCGGGCCCCCGACCGTGGCTCCAAACTGGTTGAAGCGCAGGGTATTAAAACCGGGCGCAGCGAGCGAGTTATTCGCATCCAGATTGTTGTTGCGGAAATATTCGTATGCCGAGCCATGCGTGTGATTGGTGCCGGCTTTGGTGATTGTGTTGACCACGGAACCCAGGTTGCGCCCCGTGTCCGTCGAGTAGGGACTGTCCACGACGCGGAATTCCTGCACCCAGTCCTGCGAAGGACTGATGCGCTGCACGCCCGAGATGCTGGTGGTGTAATCGACACCGTCCAAGCCGAAGAACGATGTGTGGCTTTCGCGGACGCCTCCGAAGCTGAGCTTCAGCACGGTTTCTGTAAAAGGAGAC
>QIAS01000189.1:12991-16877 GCA_003225615.1 Acidobacteriota bacterium
AAGTCGCGTCCGGAAATGGGGAGGTCGGCAATCTTGGGCGTGTCGATGACCTGGCTGACTTCTGACTTCTCCGTGTCAATACCCTGGACCGTCTCTTCCACCTTTACTTCTTCCCTGACAGAAATTCCCAAAGTGACCGGGAAGGACGAAATCTGGCCGACGGAGAGTGTGACTGGTATTCTCACCGCACTGAAACCCTTTGCTTCCGCTGTCATCTCGTAGGTGCCGGCGGGGACGCCGGGGATCACGGACAAACCGTGCGACTCGGTGATGTCGGTGCGCTTGGCTCCGGTTTCGGTATTTGTAAGGGTGATTGTGGCGCCGGGAATCACCGCCCCGGATGGGTCGCTGACGGTGACTTTCAACGTAGCCAACTGCTGGGCCACAACAGTGCTCGAGACCAGGCATACCAGCAGAACTACAACCGACCAAGACGAAGTGCGCTTCATTGTGATCTCCCCGATTGTGCTCGTCGTATAGTCCATTTCTGATTTTCTGGTTGGCAGAAATCGCGCTGCAATGCTCAAACCGCTGCAGCCGACACATGCTTGATGAGCTTGTCAGCCTCCGCCGGATCAAACCACCAGGGCGAATAATCAGGCGGGTTGTTGAATCCATTTGCAATCTTGCTGGCCAGCGGGGGAATCTGGCTGGCCGCGCCCATGAGTTGCAGAATCTGGGGTGCCGGCGGGATCAGCAGCGAATTCGTCCAATCAACCACCCACTGCGCGTAATCCCAGAACATGTCGAACGTCTGCTGCATCCACTCCGCATCGAAGGGCTTATTAGCCCGTTTGAGGATTTGCTGTAAATAAATGGCCGCCGCCTTACTGGCGGTGTTGGAACCCTGGCCGGTGGTGGGATCATTCGTCACAACAACGTCCGCGATTCCGAGCGCAAGCCCGCCGGAAGGCAGCTTGCAAATCGGCTTTCGAACAGTGGGTGGAAATCTTCCCGCAAGAACACCGTTGTCGTCGGTGAGTTCGACGTTGTGGCAACGATCCGCCTCGAGTGGCATGAACGTTTCCAAAATCCACTTGCTCTTGGCCAGATGCTGTTCGGGAGTCTTCACATCGTGCCAGCAATCCATCGGTCCGCCGGGAACGCCTTCGAAGACCATGATTTCGCAAGAGCCCGTGGTGGTCAGCGCCGGGAAGACGAAATATTCGCCTACGCCAGGGACCAAATTGAATGACACGGCGGTGAACGGTTTTCGCGGAACCATGTTTTTTACGTAGGTCAGCGCCAGTGCTCGCATGGGCTGGTCATAGGGAGACTTCTCCGCATCACGTTCGAACATGCGGTTGAGCTCACCCTTGCCGGCGGCGACGATCACCAAATCGTGGCTCTTGCTGAACTGATCCACATCCTGCGGACCTGCATCTTTGATCACCAGATCCCCGCCTCGTTTGGCAAACTCCTTCATCCATCCGGCGAACTTCACGCGTTGGTCAACCGACTGCCCGTAGCCATCGAGTTTGGCTTCCCAAAAGAGAGCTTTAGTTTTGTTTGGCCCGGGAATGGTGAACGCAATGCCTTCCGTAATCGGACACTTTTTTTCCCAAAAGTTGATTCCGAGGTCGCGTTCATTCTGCAGAGAATCGTGAAACATGAATTGGCTCGAGCTGACCCGGCCGTCATGAATCTGCTCCGGCGTTCGATTGCTCACAACGGTGACTTTGCAATCGTTTTGTAATAACCCCAATGCGAGCTGCAATCCAGACTGACCTCCACCGACAATGGCAATGTTTCTCATGCTGGGGTTCTCCTGGGCTCGGCTACCACTCGACCTTACTGAGTGCCCAAATATACTCGATTGGTCAAGTTTGCTTAAGAAGAAATCGCTTGCAGCAGGTTCGCAGGTTCCCACAGTGGTCCTGGGTTGAGCCCCTTGTTCCTGCTTTGAGCCCGTGTTAGCTTTCACCTGCGAAAACCAGCTTTACTCGGGGGGACCAGCATGGAGGGACTGCAGGGAAAAGTTGCCATCGTTACCGGGGGCGCGACCATGATCGGCGCGGCGGTGGTCCGTGGCTTTCGTCGCGAGGGTACCAAGGTCGCGATTGCGGACATCAACGACGAGGCTGGGCAGGCGGTCGCCAAATCGCTAGACAAGGATGTACTGTTTGTTAAGACTGACCTGGCGGATGATGCCCAGATTGCCGCCTGCGTGGACCGCACCGTGGCGAAGTTTGGCCGCATCGATTTTCTCATCAATTTGGCGTGCGTCTACATTGACGACGCGCTGAATTCGACTCGCAAGGACTGGCTGGACAGTTACAACGTCAACGTCGTGGGCGGTGTGATGATGCTGAAAGCCGTCAAGCCGCACATGGTCAAACAGGGAGGCGGTGCGGTCGTAAATTTTGGCAGCATCAGCGCGAAGGTGGCGCAAACCGGCCGCTGGCTTTACCCGGTGACCAAGGCGGCGACGCTGCAACTCACTCGCAATGAAGCCATGGATTTGGCCCCAGACAAAATACGAGCTAATTCAGTTTCGCCCGGCTGGACCTGGTGCCGCCTGATGGACGAACTCACCCATAATGACAAGGCAAAAACGAATCGCGTGGGGGGCCCTTTTCACCTCTTGGGGCGAATCGGCGAGCCGGACGAAGTGGCTGAAGCTGTGCTGTTTCTCTGTTCCGATCATGCTTCATTTATTACCGGAACTGATCTTGCTGTCGACGGCGGCTACTCGGCCATGGGGCCGGAGATGGCCGCACCTGCTATCCCCAAATTGATGGAATAAGAAAAACTCTAGGCCGATCTTATGAAGCGCATCGCCATCATCGGCGCCGGTCAATCGGGCCTGCAATTGGGTCTCGGCTTGCTTGAAGCCGGATATCAGGTCACGCTTTATTCCGATCGCTCGGCTGAGGAAATTCAGAACGGCAGAGTGATGTCCAGCCAGTGCATGTTCGATTCCGCATTGGAAACCGAGCGGGACCTGGGCCTGAACTACTGGGAGCAGCAGTGTCCCAAGGTCGAAGGCATCGGTTTCGCCGTCCCCGACTTTGTCGGTGGCAAGGTCATGGATTGGGCAGCGCGCCTCGACAATTTCGCCCAATCGGTAGACCAGCGGCTCAAGATCCCGCGCTGGATGGGAGAATTTCAGAAGCGTGGAGGGGATCTGCAGGGAAAGGTTGCCGATATTGACGATCTCGAGGGATGCGCGCGCAGCCATGACCTGGTTATCGTTGCGAGCGGCAAGGGGACAATCGGTCAACTCTTCCAGCGCGATGCCTCGCGCTCACCATTTTCGGAGGCCCAACGTGTTCTCGCCCTCACCTATGTGAAGGGGATACGTCCTCGCGAGCCCTATCCCGCGGTCTGCTTTAACCTTGTTCCCAACGTTGGCGAGTACTTCGTCTTTCCTGCCCTGACCACGACTGGCCCATGCGAGATCATGGTGATGGATTGCTGGACTGACGTTAAGAGTCCAGCCGAGCATCTTGCGCGCAGTAAGAGGATTCTCGAGAGTTTCATGCCATGGGAAGCGGAGCGTTGCCGCGAAATCGAACTAACCGATGACAACGGAATTCTCGTGGGCCGGGTTGTGCCCACAGTCCGCCACCCCATCGGCATTCTTCCCTCGGGCCGCAAAGTTCTGGCGATGGCAGATGCGGTGGTGCTCAATGATCCGATCACGGGGCAGGGTGCGAACAATGCGGCCCGCTCCGCTGAGATTTATCTGGAAAGCATTATTGAAAAAGGCAATGAGCCTGCCGATGCGGAATGGATGCAGCAAACCTTCGACCGTTACTGGACAGGCTATGCACGTTGGGTGGTGGAGTGGACCAATTTGCTGCTCAAGCCGCCCGTGCATGCTATTAAGCTACTGGATTGCGCCGGCAAAATCGCAAACATAGGTAGCGCATTCGTCAACGGT
>QIAS01000189.1:16890-20198 GCA_003225615.1 Acidobacteriota bacterium
GATCCGCGTACCCTTTTCCCCTGGTTCATGGACGCGACCGAGGCGGAGCAATTTGTAAAGCAGGAAGCAAAGACAGTCGCCGAACGGTTTGATCGGCGTGACTATAGACGGGCCCTCGGACAGTTCGCAACCGGCGTCACTGTGGTGACGGCAAGGGCGTCGGATGGCCGGCGAGTGGGGGTGACGGTCAACTCGTTTTCTTCTGTTTCCCTCAATCCACCGCTCATACTTTGGAGCCTCTCACGCCAGACCCCGAGTTTTAACGATTTTACGACTACTACTCATTTTGCGGTAAACGTGCTGGAAGCGCGTCAGCATCATTTATCGCGACAATTTTCCACCCCGCTGCCGGACAAGTTCGCGGGGGTCGAATTTGCCGAGGGGGCTCACGGCCTGCCGATTCTCAGCGGTGTCATTGCCGAATTTATCTGCCGGAAAGTTCGCCAGTACGACGGCGGTGATCACGTCATTGTTGTAGGTGAGGTCGAGCAGTACAAGTACCACGATGGTGAGCCGCTGGTCTTTCACTCCGGCCGCTACCGGGTTGCGACGCGCCATCCCGATGTTGCCGAGTGATGGCACGGCAATCTGGCCGAAGAAATTCCTTCTCCCTCGGCGCCATTCGCATTGACAGGTTACGGGAAAGTAACCACAATGATGGCATTTTAGAGAAGGTTCGCAGCTTTACGTGCTTCTTTTCCCCAAACTCTTCCCTAGGGTTGGAGCAGCGCGTTGCAAGGCGGGGATAACCGAAGACTCACGCACTCCGAAAAACCGATGATTGCCGGGCCAAAACCAATTCCTTCGCCAACGTCCCTAAGAGTCAGTATCGGGACTGCGCCTGTAGAGCGTAGAGATTTCCACTTCACCAAGTCCTTCCGCATCGGACGGGTGGAGGAGTGCGAAGTCTGCATTACGAATGACTACGTCAGTCGCACCCACGTCGAAGTGGTTCTGGAGAAAGGCGTCTGGTGTGTCCGCGATCTTAACAGCAGCAACGGCATGTTTATCGGCGACAAGCGCGTGACCAGCGCTCCTGTTACGCATGCCATAACGATCCGGCTGGGAATTTATGGGCCTGAAGTTCGGCTGGAGGTTGAACCCTGCTTGTTGCAAGAGAAAGTTCCGACTAAGATAGGCGACCCGCGGGCCCCCGGCAGTGAGACCATTGTGGCGCAGTATGTTGAGCGTTATTTCGGCAAGGAGGGGGACAGCAAGCCGGTGGGCGAGCACACCATGTATGTTCGCCAGGCTTTTGCGCAAGTACAGACCAAGCAAAAACGGAAATACGGCAAGATCATAGCCGTCCTGGTTGTTTGCGCTTTGGCTGCGGGCAGTTACGCACTTTATGAGCACCAGCAGCTTCGCCGCCAGAAGGCGATGGCAGAGGATCTTTTCTATGCCATGAAGTCTTTGGATCTGGATATCGCAAATCTGGAGAAACTGGTTGCCGACTCGCACAGCCAGCAGGGCATGGAGGAGATAAGGAAATACCGCAGCCGGCACAAGGAAATGGAAAAGAACTACGACCAGTTCCTGTCCAGCTTACATGTCTATAACCCGAAAATGACTGAGCAGGATCGCCTCGTGCTGCGGGTGGCGCGCATTTTCGGAGAATGCGAATTAGACATGCCGTCAGACTTTGTGGCTGAGGTCAACAAGTACATCAAGAAATGGCAATCGTCGCCCCGACTCGCCAATGCGCTAAGCGCAGCGAGGCAGAATGGTTATACAGCAAAGATTTCCGAAGAGATGCTGGCCGAGGGACTGCCTCAACAGTTTTTCTATCTTGCTTTGCAGGAGAGTAATTTTGATCCTTACATCAGCGGTCCCATGACGCGAAAAGGGATTGCGAAAGGTATGTGGCAGTTCGTGCCCGAGACGGCAATGAAATATGGCCTGCATCTGGGGCCCTTGATTGACCTGCGCCGGCCTGACCCCGCCGACGATCGCCACCATTACGATCGCGAAACCAAGGCAGCAGCCCGGTACCTGAAAGACTTGTACAGCACGGATGCGCAAGCCTCGGGCTTGTTGGTGATGGCGTGCTACAACTGGGGGGAGAACCAGGTATTGCCATTGGTGCGCAGCATGCCCGCTAATCCAAGAGAGAGGAATTTCTGGCGATTGCTGGCTAATCACCGCAACAAGATCCCACAAGAGACCTACGACTATGTCTTCTACATTACGTCGGCGGCCGTGATCGGGGAGAATCCGCGGTTATTCGGCTTTGATTTTGACAATCCCCTGGCGGAGTCTGAAAGCAGGTAAGGCCGACCCTTCCCGACCTGACCCCGCTGCTCGCCGCCGGCTCTCATAAATGTTAGAACGACCAAGTTAAGACAGAGGTATAATCCCTCCAACCTTGCTGTAGTTCAAGCCGCCTTCTGCGGCTCACCCAAATCGAGTCTTGGGGCCCGGATCCTTCGCTGCGAAGCGGGGGTTTATATGGCTAATCTTCGGATATTGATAGCAGACGACCACGAAGTGGTGCGGCGGGGTCTGCGCATGTTGCTGGCATCGCATGCCGGTTGGGAAGTGTGCGCCGAGGCTCTAGACGGCCGCGAAGCGGTGGGAAAAACCCGACAGACCAAGCCTGACATCGTCGTTCTGGACATAGGTATGCCTAACATGAACGGGCTTGAAGCGGCGCGCCAGATCATGCGGGAAAACCCAGGGCAGCGGATTCTGATTCTCACCGTAGCCGAGTCGGAGCAGGTGGTGCGGGAAGCCTTGCAGACGGGTGCCCGGGGGTTCGTCCTCAAGTCCGATGCCGCGCGCGAGCTGATTGCGGCGGTTGAAGCGTTGGAGCAGCACCGGACGTACTTTACTTCATCGGCGGGGCAGATCATCCTGCAAGAATTTCTGGCGGATTCGCACAACGGGGCGAGTGCCACATCCCAAAACGCAGCAAACCTGACCAGCAGAGAGCGCGAAATTGTGCAGTTGCTGGCAGAGGGAAAATCCAGCAAAGAAGTTGCCAGCATTCTTAGCTTAAGTGTGAAAACTGCCGAAACGCATCGCAGCAATTTGATGCGAAAGCTGGGAATTCACTGCCTTAGCGAACTCGTGCTCTACGCTGTACGGAATAACATCGTGCAGGTGGAACGCTTGAATAAACAGAATTCAGCGATCTAGCTGGTCGATGGTTTGCGCAAAGGTCGTAGCGTCTGGGGCAGAGTTCTAAGCGGCTGCGATGGAGGAGGAGCTTCCTGCGGTTGGCAGCTTGGCCAGTACCAGGGTGCCTTTACCCGGACCTCCCGAATGAATTTCCAGCGTCCCGCCGAGTTGACGGAGTCTTTCTCGCA
>QIAS01000050.1:0-3293 GCA_003225615.1 Acidobacteriota bacterium
GATCTGTCCCTGCGTGCTGCCTTCGTTCACATGATGGTCCCAACCGCCGATGTCGGCGAACGCCACCTGCACGCCGAGGTTCGCCTTGATCAACTGAGCCAGTTGTTTCAGGCTGTCGCCAAAGCGGCCGCGGGGATAGTCGGCGCCGGGAGCAGGCGTGTAGCGGGCGGGATCGGCGGACTTGAGCATCTTGACCGCTTCGAAAGTCTCCTGCGCGGTGCCGTGCATCACTGAATCCGCCGACTGCGCGTACATCGCCTCGAATGTGTTGGCTGCTGCATTGGGATTTCTTCCGCCTACTCCAAAATCGTTGAGATTGCTCACCGCGACGGCCGGCTCGCTTCCGGAAAGAATTCTGGGCAATGCCGGACCTAACGCGATGGCGCGGAATGCGGATTTTTCCGTCGGTGCAGGCAGCGAGTGCACGGTGCGGTTCAGCCATCCATCTTCAGTGACTTTCACGCCGGGCGTGCCGGATTCCATGAAGTCCTGCGCATCGAAATGGGAGCGGGTAGGATCAGGCGAGCCGGCGGCGTGCACGATCGCCAAATGGCGTTGCTTCCACAACGGCTGAAAGGCGGACATAGAGGGGTGAAGTCCGAAAAAGCCGTCGAGATCAAGCACCGCGTTGCGAGGAATATTAATGGTGGGACGAAGGTCATAATAGGCCTGCTCGCCGTGAGGCACTACGATGTTCAGGCCATCGGCGGCGCCACGCTGGAAAATCACGACTAGGCGTTTGTTCTTGTTGCCCAACGATTCCGCCCCGAAGGCGGCACGAGTGAGAAAGGCAGGCAGCGCCGCTGTCCCCACGACCGCCAGGGCACTGCTGCGCATAAATACACGGCGGGTAATCGGCATAAAGTGAGCCTCTTATGTCGCCCCAAAACCGGACTCTGTCGCCACTTGGCGATCGCGAGCCTTACCCGAGAGGGTATTATGCACCTGTTTTAGACAGCGAACCCTCCCACTTAGTGGGCAGGCGCAAAAATACCTTATTTGTGAGATGCGGAAATGCAAAGCGGTCAGGGAGGATTTTTTTGCGGAAAACAAGACACTTACGTCACAGCCAAGCGGGCTAATTGGGGAAAGTACGCGACATGGCCACCGCTATTGTCGGGGAGGGGTAATTCCAAGAGCTAAGATTCCAGACCGCTCCGGAAAAGCCTAAACCGCAGAGGACGCAGAGAATACCGCTGAGATCGCAGAGAAAGCGCCGCGGTTCTCCGCGGCCTCGGTGTGCATC
Organism: Acidobacteriota bacterium; assembly: GCA_003225615.1. Taxonomy (GTDB): domain Bacteria; phylum Acidobacteriota; class Terriglobia; order Terriglobales; family Acidobacteriaceae; genus QIAS01. The sequence goes on from QIAS01000050.1 coordinate 1,247, forward strand.
TCAGCGAACTCTGCGGTTTAAGATCTTGATTTACGGCCCTTAATTAATAGCTAATAGCTAATAGCTAATATATAAGACTCCCGCCGGATTAGCCCTGAATTGCCACCCACCCTTTCCTAGAATGCCCCGCCAAGCGCGCCAGATGCCTCCAGGACGCTTGCGGAAGCTCGGGTAAAGGATTGGGTCATGCGGACGGGGACAACGCGCCCTGGAGGCTCCTGTGTCAAAGTTTGAGCGTCCGTATAACTTTCAGACAGACACCGCGCGCAAGCAACCGGCTACAGCGGAACCGCTGTTTTTCTCGGAGGATTGAAAAACGGCAACTTAGTCACCGTGGCTGTGGTCTTCAAGCGAACCGCCTCGATAGTCAATTCCATAGCCAGCTTGGTTCCAGGTTTGGAATGATCGGTAGCAATACTGGCCAGGGAGATCATCTTCTTCAGCAAAGGGGACCAGGTGGTGGTCGTGGCCTTGCCGACCTGTTTGTCGCCGGCATACACGGGCACGGCCACGCGCGAAGCCTGGCTCGGGGCTGCCGGGGTGAGACCGAATTTGTCATACAGATTCTCGACTTCGATCCAGTCCACCTCCAGCCCAACCAGTTGCCGCGGCACGCCTTGCTTTTCGTCGTGAAGCAGGGCGGACTTGCCAATGAAGTTTTCCTTGTCGAGGTGAACCATGCGTCCAAATCCCAGCTCGTAGGGAGAATATTTCTGGGAGGGGATGAGCGCCTTCTTGCTGCTGAAGTAATCCACTTCGATCAGCAGCAGTCCGGCCTCCACCCGCGCTACGTCGAGGGCCAGCATGCCCGCAGGGTGAATGTCGAATTGCTTGCCCTTGTCCATCAGCGCGTCCCAAACCTTCACAGCATCGGTCCAGTCAACCCAGATCTCGTAGCCCAGATCGCCGGTGTAGCCGGTGCGCGAAATGTCCACGGACACGCCGGCGATTTTGCCGCTAGTGACGCGAAAATATTTCAGGTTCGCAATATCGGCTTCGGCTACGGCTTTCAGCAGTTTGCCCGAGGTCGGGCCTTGCAGCGCCAGCGCTGCCGTTTTCTCGGAGATGTCTTCGATCTGAACATCCATGTTCAGGCCGTTTTGCCGGAACCAGCGCAGGCTGGGATCGGCGGCGGTCCAGCGATAGGTGTTCTCGCCGAGGCGTGAAACGGTTCCATCGTCAATCACTTTGCCTTCTTCGTCGCACCAGCAGCAATAAATCACCTGGCCCACTTTGACCTTGTTGATGTTACGAGTGATGACACGATTGACCAGTTTGGTGGCGTCCTTGCCCGTGACCCGGTACTTGTAAAGGGGGGTGATGTCGATGAGGGCGGCGGCATTGCGGATCGCGTTGTACTCGTGCTCGTGGTGCACTTCGTAGACGCTCACCGTGTAATAGCCCGACCACTCGCGGTAATTCAGGCTGCGGCAGAGCGGGAAGGTTCTCTCGTGAAATGCGGTTCCGATGGGCAAGGGAACACCTCGTTTTCGCTTCTTGCGCCTACTGTTCCTCGTGGTCAACAAACCATTACCACCAAGGACACGAAGGATCACGAAGGAAGAATGCGAAAGCGGATTATATTCACCCGCGCATGTGGGCGGCAAATTTCCTCACCATGATGCAGGCCACTAAGCGGATTGACAACAGCCTTATTCTGAAAGCATTCACCCGAACCGGGAACATAGATCATGATCAGAAACGCTGATACTGCCAAACACGTCAGTGATCTTATGCACGACATCTTTCGTCGAATAGATGAATCGACGCAGCTTGTAAAAAAAACTTGTTCCGCCGAGGAATTTGCCGCATACAACAAGGCAATCGGCAGGGTTCTAGGTGCAGTCGTTATGGATGTGATGGAACCACTTTACGATCAGAACCCGACACTAAAGCCGGACAATTGGGACTAATCGCTGTAGAAATCGACTGACCCACTACCGATGGAGGAAACAGGCGAGACAAACGGATTGCTTCCCGGTAGAATGAGCAGTCATTTCTCTGGACTTCGGTCTACAATGCCATCGCCTTGGAATCTCATCCTGAT
>QIAS01000050.1:3515-6715 GCA_003225615.1 Acidobacteriota bacterium
GGTCAATGACGCGTACCTTGCTAAAGCCGGCAAGAAAGTTCTTGTGCTCGAGCGGCGGCACCTGCTGGGCGGCGCTGCAGTTACAGAAGAAGTGTTTCCGGGCTTCAAGTTTTCCGTTTGTTCTTATGTCGTTTCTCTTTTGCGCCCGGAAATTATTCGTGATCTTGATCTTCCCCGACATGGCTTGGAGATTCTGCCTTTGGACGGAACGTTCACTCCCATGCCGAATGGCGATTACCTGTGGCGGGTGAATGATCATGGCAAGACGCGGCGGGAGATTGCGCGACACTCGCGCCTGGACGCGGAAGCCTATGACGAGTTTGGCAAGGCGATGCAGGCGATGTGCCGCTTCGTTAAGCCGATCCTGAGCATGGTGCCGCCGGATCCGGCCACGCTGAATCCGCGGGAGCTGATGAAGTTGCTGTTTATCGGGCGGCGCTTTCAGGGGCTGGCGAGCGAAGATAAGTACAACCAGGTTCAGTTGATGACCATGAGCGCGGTCGATTTTCTCGATCAATGGTTCGAGACCGACGTGCTCAAGGCCACCATGTCGGCTTCCGGCATTATCGGGACTTTTCTCGGGGTGCGTTCGCCGGGAACAGCTTATGTGCTTTTGCACCACTACATGGGAGAAATTGACGGCGCTTTTCGCGCCTGGGGATTCGCGCGCGGCGGTACCGGCGCCATTTCGAATGCGATTGCTGACGCGGCGCGGGAAGCCGGCGCCGAGATTCGCACGCAGGCTCCCATCGCGAAGATCCTGGTGCGGGAAGGGAAGACGCGAGGCGTGGTGCTGGGTAATGGCGACGAAGTTTATGCCGATGTCGTTTCCTCGAGCGTTGATCCGCGGCATACCTTCGTCGAGTTCATCGAACCGGGCAACCTGCCTGGCGATTTCCTCGAGGGCGTGCAGCGCTACAAGTATCGGGGATCATCGGGCAAGGTCAATATGGCGCTAGATGCGCTGCCGAATTTCAAATGCATGCCTGGCGCGGGGGAACACCTGCGCGGGGCCATGTCCATCTCGCCGGCGGTGGAATACATGGAGAAGGCTTACGATGACGCCAAGTACGGAAATTTTTCGCGGCGGCCTTACATTGACATGGTCATTCCCAGTTTGACCGATCCCTCGGTCGCGCCGCCGGGCAAGCATGTGCTTTCCTGCTTTGTGCAATATGCGCCCTACAAGCTGCGCCCGGGACTCAACTGGGATGATCAGAAGGAAGCTTTCGGAGATACGGTGGTGGACACGATCGCGGAGTATGCGCCCAACATCAAAGACATCATTTTGCACCGGCAAGTAGTGACTCCGCTCGATCTGGAGCGCGAGTTTGGTTTGAGCGAGGGCAACATTTTTCAGGGCGAGCTTTCGCTCGAGCAACTCTTCTTCCTGCGACCGGTGCCAGGTTATGCGCGTTTTCGGACGCCGATAAAAAATCTATACATGTGCGGCTCGGCCACCCATCCGGGAGGCGGAATCATGGGCGCTCCGGGGCGATTGGCGGCGCTGGAAATTCTCAAAGACTTCAAGGGAGTCGCCTAGATGGCGGAGCAGCGCGACGTCGTTATCGTGGGCGGCGGCCATAACGGGCTGATTACGGCGTTCTATCTGGCCCGGGCGGGCTTCAAGCCGCTGGTGATCGAACGGCGCCCGCAGCCCGGCGGGGCGGCCGTGACCGAAGAATTTCATCCTGGCTTTCGCTGCTCTACGCTGGCCCACATGGCGGGGCCGGTTCGTCCTGACATTGTTCGTGACATGCAACTGGCGAAGCACGGCCTCAAGCTGATCACTCCGGAAGTCGCCGTAGTCTCTCTCTCGCCCGACGGTCGCGCGCTGCCGCTTTACAACGATCTCAAGCGATCGAGCGAAGAAATCAGCAAATTTTCCGGGAAAGATGCCGGCAAGTACGGCGAGTTCCAGGCATCGCTGGAAAAAATGGGGCGAGTGATTGGAGAAGCGCTGGAACTGGCGCCTCCGAACATTGATAACCCAAGCAAGGGCGACCTCTGGGGAATGCTGCAGACCGGGCGAGCGATCCGCAAGCTGGGAAAGAAAGACATGTACCGGCTGCTGCGCTGGGGACCGATGGCGGTAGCGGACCTGGTGGCGGAATATTTCGAGACAGAGTTACTGCGGGCGACCATAGCGGCGCGGGGAATTTTCGGAACATTTCTGGGACCCTGGTCGGCGGGCAGCAGCCTGGTGTTGCTGATCAGGGCGGCAGCAGACGCGCATCCGGCGGGCTCAGCTTATTTTGCTGCCGGCGGGATGGGAGCGCTTACGCAGGCGATGACTTCCTCCGCGAAGGCTGCGGGGGCTGAAGTACGCAGCGGCGCGGAAGTTATCGAGATTCGGGTCAAAGATGGGACGGCGGGCGGCGTGGTTTTGTCTACCGGGGAGGAGATCCGGGCGCGGGCCGTGATCTCGAATGCCGATCCCAAGCGCACTCTCCTCAAACTGGTGGATCCGACACACCTGCTGCCGAATTTCGTGCAGAAGCTGCAGCACTACCGGACGCCGGGGGCGGTTGCCAAAGTGAATCTGGCACTTAACGGATTGCCGAAATTCACCGCGCTGAACGGTGATGGCAACGCATTGAGCGGGCGCATTCAGATTGGATACGAGATTGATTATCTGGAACGCGCGTTCGATGAGGCGAAGTACGGCAACTTTTCCCGCCAGCCTTATCTTGAAATTGCTATTCCTACTTTGACGGACCCGTCGCTGGCGCCCTGGGGAAAGCATGTGATGTCCATTTATGTGCAATATGCGCCCTACAAGTTGAAGGGGAGCGACTGGGAGAGCCAGCGGGCGGCGCTGGGGGAGACGGTGGTGCGGACTTTGGCACAATATGCGCCTAACCTTCCCGAGCTTATTCTGCGGCATCAGATTATCACTCCACAGGATCTGGAAGACGTTTACGGGCTTACCGGCGGGCACATTTTTCATGGGGAGCTGGCGCTTGATCAGTTCTTTACCATGCGGCCTTTGCTGGATTGGGCGCGTTATCGGACTCCGATTCGGAATTTGTATTTGTGTGGTAGTGGAACGCATCCCGGGGCGGGGCTGACTGGGGGATCGGGAGCTAATGCGGCACGGGAAATCTTGAAAGAATTGAAAAAGTGATTAGTTCTCGCTTTACGAACTTTGCGTTAACAAGTTCTAAAGCTTTTAACCGCAAAGGGATCGCAGAAGGATC
>QIAS01000051.1:0-529 GCA_003225615.1 Acidobacteriota bacterium
TACAGTTTCTCCTCGGTCAACCTGTCCTTCAAGTGGGCGATCTCGCGGTACGCCCGGGCATTGTCCAGCGCAATAGCCAACTGAGCCCCTACCTCGCTCAGCAAATCCTGATCCGCCTCCGAAAAAGCATTCTCCCGCGTGCTGCCCACCTTCAACACGCCCAGCGTTCCATTGGATGTTTTCAGCGGAATACAGTGCAAGGTTTGCAGCCCCACCTCCAACGCGCGCTTAGCAAACCCCGTATTCAAATCCCGCATTTCTTTTGAGCCGAGGGTCTTGGTCTTTCCCTCTTGCAGCGCCTGCCACGCCAGGGATTCTTTACTGGGCACAATTTGTCCCGGGGGAATGAAGCTGGCGTTCCCGGGAGCGGCCAATACCCATGCCCGCATCCCTTGTTGCTTTTCGTCATAAAGCGAAATCCCCGCGAACTCGTGGGGGACAACACGGCCCACGCTGTCGGAAACCGACGTGAAGAGTTGTTGCACATCCAGGGTGGAACCTAGCGTCCGGTGTACCTCCAGCAAGGTTC
>QIAS01000051.1:608-6902 GCA_003225615.1 Acidobacteriota bacterium
TGATCTCGATTACCACCGCGCTGACCCGCTTCACTCTCCCTGTGTCGTCTTTTACCGGAAAATAGCTCTCCACCCAGTGACCCATTTCTGTTCGCGTGGGCAACTCCACACTGACCTCGACGTTCAACAAAGGTTGGCCGGTGACGAACACACGTTGAAATGAAGGCTCCACTGCGTTGGCAGCATCGCCGAGTATTTCGCGAAGAGTTTTACCCAGATGAGTTGCGGGCGACACCCCGTTCATTCGCGCCAGGGCTTCGTTGACGGCTTCATAACGTAACTGATCATTGCAGATGGCAACTCCTATATCAGGAGTACTCATAAAAGCGGCCAGTAGCTCTTCTGGGTCACGCTGCGCAAGCTCGGCCCACTTGGGTAGCGGGCCCATTACTTCGTCTTTCATGCTGATACTCCTTACCAATCACCTCACTATGTTCCCAGGGGTACACTCACCTGCATTAAGTGGCGCTAGGTGTCGTGAAGCAGAGCGGGGAGGGCGACTGCAGACGAAGCTACACTCTGTAGCCTCTCCGCGAGTTCGCGGAGATGCTCTCTTACATTTCCATAATGGACCACGAGGTCGACTACTTTTTGCAGAGCCTCACAGTGGCGCAAGTCCATTTTGGAATCGAGATCGCTTTCCGAAGCCGAACGCATACTATTGCTCGAACTCCGAGGTCTGGGGGGAGCGGTTCGATTCTTTTTGTTGCGGGTCCCGTATTGCGACCCATCATAGTCCTTAATTTTCTCAAATGGCGCTATAAGTTTCTAAATTTACAGAAAGCGAACAAAATTCTTAACAATGCCGATATTTCGGCAGAAAACGATAAGAAAACTACACTCATAATTTAAACTCGGCTTCATATCACTTCGTATCAATTTCAAAAGTGATATTACTTCGTATCAGATTTGTACGATTTGTTTTTACAAAGTAGCGTCCGCTAAAACATTCTTTGCTAAATCGAGATGGATATCCGGCAGTTGCTGCGACAGAGTGCACAGTTCGTTGATCCAACTAAGTCCGCGGGAGTACTTGTTGTTACCTATTACTATTTATGAAAGTAGCGCGACACTTCAACGATCAATCGTGCGGGGGTTAGATTGGTCAACGGGTCAACCAAGGTATAGGAAGATCCATACACCGAGCGCATAGACTCAATGGTTGAGTAGGGAGGCTATGTTGAGCTAGACCCCTTCATTAAAATGCCGTTCTCGCTGCGAACAGAAAAGAAATAACTGCAATCGCCCCTTCGAATAAATTTCTTTCGCCGGTATAATTGGACTCAATGGCACGCGGCTGGGAAAGTAAGTCGGTCGAAGCGCAAATGGAGGCTGCCGCTGAAGTTCCAACAGAGCGTAAGCCGGCCCTCACTCCCGAGCGAGCGGCACAACTTCGACGCAGGGAGGGCTTAATGCTCTCACGCAAGCACGTGGCTCAGCAGTTGCAAAGCAGTCAAAACTCTCGCCATCGCCAGATGCTGGAACAGGAGTTGGCCGCCCTCGACGCCCAACTAGCTAATCTCGATTAGGCGGCGAACAGCCGGTTACCAACGTGTCTCCGCCTAGCCATAGTCTTCTTTTCCCTGGCTTTACCGGCTGACGTATAATCAGAGTTCAATGAAAGCCTACGTGTACGTTTCGCTTAAAAAGAGCGTTCTGGATCCTCAGGGCAAGACCATCCAGGGTGCGCTTAAGAAGATGGGCTATAAGGGTTTGCAGGACGTGCGCCAGGGCAAGTATTTTGAGATCGCGCTGAATGGCGGCCTCAACCGGGCAGAAGCCGAGGCGGAGGTCGAGCGCATTGCTCGCGAAGTCCTCACCAACCCGGTTATTGAAGAGTTTCGTTTCTCCCTCGAAGATTAACTCTCCGGTTGATGGCAGGCGATGCACCGTGCTTTCGCGCAAGGGCATCCATTTCAGTTAAGAGTCTCAGGAAAAAGACCGGTAGGCCGAACTTAAGGAGTCCTCTGCCATGTGCGGGATTGTAGGGTACGTTGGGAAAAAGAGGGTTGTACCCGTCATTATCGATGGGCTAAGGCGGCTGGAATATCGCGGCTACGACTCCGCCGGAATCGCTGTCGCCGGCAATGGCGATGGCCTGCAGGTTCGCCGCGCCGAAGGCAAGCTGCGCAACCTCGAAGAGACGATCCGCCTGAAGCCGCTCGATGGCACCTACGGCATCGGCCACACACGCTGGGCCACCCACGGCCGTCCCACAGAAGAGAACGCGCACCCGCACCGCGACTGCACCGGCAATGTCGTCGTCGTCCACAATGGCATCATCGAAAACTATCTCACCTTAAAGAAGAGGCTCATCGAGGAAGGCCACAAGTTCAAGACTGAGACCGACACCGAAGTCATAGCCCACCTGGTAGAGAAATATTTTCTCAAGGCGAGCAACGGCCATCGTCCCTCGCTGGAAGAAGCGGTACGCAAAGCGGTGAAGGAACTGACCGGCGTCTTCGCGATTGCGGTGATCGCGGTGGAAGAGCCTAATAAGATTGTTGCCGCCCGCAATGGCCCGCCCGCAGTAATCGGCTTGGGCAAAGACGAATATTTTGTTGCTTCCGACGTCCCCGCCATCCTCTACCACACTCGCGATCTCTTCTTCCTGGCTGATGGCGACCTCGCGGTCATCACTCCTGATGGCGTGCAACTGATGGACTTCAACGGACAGCCTATCGTCCGCCAGGTGCAGCATGTGACCTGGGACCCGATCATGGCGGAAAAGGGCGGGTTCAAGCACTTCATGCTCAAGGAAATCTACGAGCAGCCCCGTGCTGTGCGCGACACAACGTTGGGCCGCGTCTCGCAGGACACAGGCCACGTTTTTCTCGATGAGATGGAGATCACGGAAGCCGAGTTCCGGGCGCTGAAAAAAATCAACATCGCCGCCTGCGGCACCAGTTGGCACCCTGGCCCGCGTACCGGTGGAAGTCGATTACGCCAGCGAATGGCGCTACCGCGACCCGATCATCGCTCCCGATACGCTCACCATGCTGATCTCGCAGTCGGGCGAAACTGCCGACACCATCGCCGCCCAGCGGGAAGCCAAGGCCAAGCATTCCAAAACCATCGCCATCTGCAACGTGGTCGGCTCCATGATTACGCGCGAATCCGCGGGAACCATCTACACCCACGCCGGGCCGGAAATCGGAGTCGCCTCCACCAAAGCGTTCACCGCCCAACTCACGGCGTTGTACCTGTTCGCTCTCTATCTCGCGCAGCTTCGCGGTGCCCTGACCCCCGAGCAGGCCAAAGCCGCCGTGCAGGAGCTCACGCGCATTCCGGGAAAATTAGAGCACCTGCTCACCCACGAAGAACTGTGTGAAGATCTCGCCAAGCAATATGTCCGCTCCCAGGATTTCCTCTTCCTCGGCCGCGGCATCCACTACCCGATCGCACTCGAAGGTGCCCTGAAGCTCAAAGAAGTTTCCTACATCCACGCCGAAGGCTACCCCGCCGGCGAGATGAAGCATGGTCCTAACGCGCTGATCGACGAGAATCTTCCGGTGGTGATCATCGCCACCCGTGATCCAAACGACGCCGGCTCTATGGTCCGCTACGAGAAAACCATCTCCAACCTGAAAGAAGTGAAAGCCCGCTCTGGGAAGGTGATCGCCCTGGCTACGGAGGGAGACGAAGAAATCAAAGAAGACGCCGACCACGTCATCTATATCCCGCCCGCCCCGGAAGAGCTGCTGCCCATTCTTGAGATCGTGCCGTTGCAGTTGCTGGCTTATCACATCGCAGTGCGCCGAGGATGTGACGTAGACCAGCCGCGGAACCTGGCCAAATCGGTGACCGTGGAATGAGCACGAGTTAGGGTTCCGTTTGCACGCGCCTCATCCCCCGCGGCTGCGGACCGGCCCCGATTCCCTTACCTTGCCTACAGGGTTTCCCGTAGAAAATACGGTTTGTCCCGTATCGTACATTGCGCGGCAGAGTCTTAGCTTGAAGCACGGGGAGGAGCCAAGGTGCGAAAGACCACCAAGGCCACACGAGCCGCTGCTTGGGAAATGCCGGCTCACTTGGACGCCCAGGAAGTCCTCGAACCATATTCCCCTCGCGAACATCGATATAGCCGTGATGTGATCGACGATTCCACCCAGCCCAAGCCGGAGGATTACAGAGCTGCATTTACGGTAATCACTTCGACCGGCCACTCCCGGGCAGAACTCGAACCGTTTACCCGTTACCTCATGCTGGCTGACCTTGCCTTGCTGAAGGCTGTCCGGGAAGAACAGAGCCGCGTCAAGCAAAAAATCAAACCTCACGTCGAGCGCTACCGGAAAATCACTGGAAATAAGCGTTAGCCCTTCCTTGTGTGCCCGGATTCAATGCATCGCAGGCCTTCCTTTCGTCATCTAAACATTGACAACAATACACTCAAGTCCTATCATGTCGTCGTTGATATGCCTGAGTTGCTGAATAAGTTAATGCAACCAAAGCACTTATAAGTTCGAGGAGGCAGAGTTTTATGAGCAAAACCATTGGAATCGACCTCGGAACCACCAACTCCTGCGTGGCGGTAATAGAGGGTGGCGAGCCCAAGGTCATTCCTAACGAGGAGGGCGGCCGCACCACCCCTTCGGTCGTCGCGTTTACCAAGACGGGCGAACGGCTGGTCGGGCAGGTGGCCAAGCGCCAGGCCATTACCAATCCCGAGAACACGGTTTATTCGATCAAACGGTTCATGGGACGGCGCTACGACGAAGTTTCCGAAGAAATGAAGATGGTGCCCTACAAGGTCGAGCGCGATGGCGACCACGTGGCGGTAATCGCCCAGGGCAAGAAGTACACTCCGCCTGAGATCTCGGCCATGATTCTGCAGAAGCTGAAGAAGGCCGCGGAAGATTATCTCGGCGAAAAAGTTACGGATGCCGTGATCACTGTGCCGGCGTATTTCAACGATGCCCAGCGCCAGGCCACTAAAGATGCCGGCAGGATCGCCGGACTCGACGTAAAGCGCATTATCAACGAGCCGACGGCGGCGGCGCTGGCTTATGGCCTCGACAAAGGTAAGGACGAGACCATCGCCGTCTACGACTTCGGCGGCGGCACCTTCGATATTTCGATCCTCGAGGTAGGCGAAGGCGTTATTGAAGTGAAGGCCACCAATGGCGACACCCACCTGGGCGGTGACAACATCGACCAGCGAATAGTGGACTGGTTGGTCGACGAATTCAAGAAAGACGAAGGTCTCGACCTGCGTGGTAAGGGCAACGAGATGGCATTGCAGCGTCTGCGCGACGCCGCGGAGCGTGCCAAAATCGAGCTTTCCACCACCATGGAGACTGAGATCAACCTGCCCTTCATCACCGCCGATGCTGGCGGCCCGAAGCACCTGGTCAAAAAGCTGACTCGGGCAAAGCTGGAGTCGATGGTCGAAGACATCATCCAGCGCTCGGTTGGGCCGTGCAAGCAGTGCATGAAAGACGCGGGCATCGACGCCGGCAAAATTAACGAAGTCGTGCTGGTCGGCGGACAGACGCGTATGCCCCGCATCCAGGGGCTCGTGAAAGAACTGTTCGGGCGCGAAGGACACAAGGGCGTGAACCCGGATGAAGTCGTCGCTGTCGGCGCGGCCATTCAGGGAGGCGTGCTCAAGGGCGAGGTCAAAGACCTGCTCCTGCTGGACGTGACTCCGCTGACGCTCTCAATTGAGACGCTAGGCGGCGTGGCAACGCCGATGATTCCGCGCAACACGACCATTCCGACCCGCAAGACAGAAACTTTCTCAACCGCGGCGGATAGTCAGACTTCGGTTGAAGTGCACGTGCTGCAGGGCGAACGTCCCATGGCAGCCCAGAATCGGACATTGGGCAAGTTCCACCTGACCGGAATTCCACCGGCTCCGCGTGGCGTGCCCCAGATTGAGGTAACGTTCGACATTGACGCCAACGGCATCCTCAACGTGACCGCGAAAGATACGGCCACGCAGAAAGACCAGAAGATCACGATTACGTCGTCTTCCGGCCTCAGCAAGGACGAAGTCGAGCGCATGGCCAAGGAAGCCGATGCACACTCAGCCGAAGACAAGGCCAAGCGTGAGGAGATCGAGGCCAAGAACCAGCTCGATTCCATGGTCTACAGCATCGAGAAGATGCTGCGCGAGCACGGAGACAAGATCTCCGGCTCCGAGCGTGGCGATGTCGAGAATGCCCTGGCCGACGCCAAGAAGGCACTCGAATCGAACGACAAGCACCAGATGGATCAGGCCCGTGAGCGTCTGACCCAGGCTTCGCACAAGCTGGCTGAACAGATGTACAAAGCAGCTCAACCCCAAGGCGC
>QIAS01000051.1:6910-9719 GCA_003225615.1 Acidobacteriota bacterium
CGAGTGCGGGCGCGGGCCCGGCACCGGGCGGTGATGGACAGTCTAATAAGAAAGACGAAGGCGTGATTGACGCCGTATACGTAGACGTCGAAGACAAGAAGTGATCGCGTTTAGCGGGGCGTCTGAGCCCCGCTGCGATCATCCCGAGCGAAGCGAGGGATCTCCGGATTATCGCGACGCTCTCAAGCTTGAAGGGGCGCTCCGGCGCCCCTTCAACCATTTAGAGTTTTTGGTTTAGACCCAAGGGGGATTACGAAATTGCAGTTTGAAGTGAATGGAAAACAATATTTCTTAGCATTTGTCGAGGACGAGCGCCGCTGGTACGTGTTCTCGCCCACGCCGCAAGGAATGCACCGCATTCCGGTGTACGTGGACACGCCGACCCTCGGCAGCGAGTCAATTACCGAAAAAGTACGCAACGCATGGCACTGAAGACTTTTTAACCTTGTCATCCTGAGCGGAGCAGGCCGCTCCTCAAGAGCGGCCTGCGGAGTCGAAGGAGCCCGATGTCCGCATGCAGTACGAGAGGCCCTAACAGGAGTTTTCACGATGGAGCATGGGTACTGGGTCTACATTGTGGGCAGCCTGAGTGGAACTCTTTACATCGGAATGACGAATAATTTATATCGCCGCGCATTGGAACATAAAAGCGGCGAGTTTGAGGGTTTTGCCAGTAAGTACGGATGCAATCGCCCCGTTACTACGAAGGGTTTGACGATGTTTTGAAGGCCATTGCTCGGGAGAAACAACTCAAGGGCTGGCGGCGATCCAAGAAGATCGCGTTAATCGAGACAAGGAATCCCCGCTGGCAAGATTTGGCCGAACCCTGGGGAGCCCAAATGGCATTTGCTGGCGAGTCCATAAAAGACCGGTGAGAAAGCTAGGCAGGTTTCAGCTATCGCAAGCAGACACGGGGTCCTTCGACTCCGCAGCTTCTTCGCATTCGCGAAGAAGCTGCTGCGCTCAGGATGACAGTGTTAGATAGTTAGCTGAAAGCTGATAGCTGAAAGCCGGTAGCTACCATGGCAACCGCAACCAAGAAAGACTATTACGAAACTCTCGGCATAAAGAAGAACGCCTCCACCGAGGACATCCGCAAAGCCTTCCGCAAGCTCGCCCGCAAGTACCATCCCGACGTAAATCCCGGCGACAAGTCTGCGGAAGAAAAGTTCAAAGCGATCTCCGAGGCCAACGACGTTCTCAGCGATCCCAAGAAGCGCAAAATCTACGACCAGATCGGCTTCTACTCCGACAATATTGACCCCGCTGCGGCCGAGGCCTATGCGCGGGGCGGCGCTACCGGAGCGGGTGGCTTTGGCGGGTTCCCGGGAGGCGGCCCAGGCCCTCAAGGCGGCGGTCCCGGCGGCGTTCATTTTGATTTCGGCGGCTTTGATTTCTCCGACATGTTCGAAGGTAGTGGCCGCGGCCGAAGAAGCTCAGAAGGCGCCGGCGGCTTCCGTGATATTTTCTCCGGCATCTTCAACCGAGGCGGAGGCGCCGCTGCCGAAGAAGGTCCCGAACCCGGCAACGATCTCGAATACCAGGTCAACGTGCCCTTCTGGACCGCCATTCGTGGCGGCGTCATGCGTCTGAACATCACCCGTCGCGACACTTGCGGCAACTGCTCCGGCAACGGCTACATCGAGGCCCCCGGCGTGTGCCCGCAATGCAAAGGCAAAGGCACCATCGAGCAGACCGGCGGACGCATGAAGTTCAACGTCACCTGCCCGCGCTGCCATGGCACGGGAAAGAACATTTCCACGTGTCCGGTCTGCCACGGGGAAGGGACCATCGAGCGCACCGAGCCGCTCGAAGTACGCATCAAGCCGGGGACCCGCGACGGTCAGCGCATCCGCATACCTGGGAAAGGCAACGCCGGCTCGCATGGAGGTCCTCCCGGCGATCTTTACGTTATTATCCGCACCGGCGACCACCCTATCTTTCATCGTGAAGGAGACGACATCCGGCTGACCGTGCCGGTCACAGTCACTGAAGCCGCCATGGGCGCCAAGATTGAAGTGCCAACCATTGACGGCCGTACCCTGCTGAAAATCCCCCCCGGTACGCAATGCGGCCAGAAACTCCGTCTCCGTGAGAAGGGCGTCCCCTCTGCCACCAGGGAGGGCGCGCGTGGCGATGAGATCGTCGAAATTAAAATCGTTGTGCCCATGCCCCATGACGAAAAAACCAAAGAACTCCTCCGCGAGCTTGCCAGGCTGAATCCGGAAGATCCGCGGACCGAACTCTTCAGCAAAATATAAAAGATGACCCAGTCAACTATTTAATTGACAAAATCAACTTCTTGCGGGCACCATAACTCACTATGGCGCACGCCCCAAAGCCGCAGCCATCGGACTTCTCCCGCCACATCGAAACCATCCGCCGCTTCAACCGCTTCTACACCAGGCAAATCGGAGTCCTGCACGAGCACTTGCTGAGCAGCGCTTTCTCCCTGACGGAAGTGCGCGTGCTGTATGAACTCGCCCATCGCCACGAACTCACCGCCGCCCAACTGTGCGACGAATTAGGATTGGACCCCGGCTACCTCAGCCGGATGCTGCGAACTTTCGAAAGTAAAGGCCTGATCCAAAAGAAACCCTCGCCAGGCGACGCCCGGCAAAGTTTGCTGCTGCTATCCGCCGCGGGCCGCAAGGTTTTCAGTCCACTGGACGAGCGCTCCAATGACGAAGTCGCAAAGATGCTGAGCAGTCTCTCCCCGGGCCAGCAAGGCCGTCTTGTGGAGGCCATGCGGACCATTGAAGACGTGCTCGGCCCCCGGCCCCGGAACCGACCTCCCTACATCTTGCGC
>QIAS01000051.1:9725-13635 GCA_003225615.1 Acidobacteriota bacterium
CAGGAGTACGGATACGACGAACGCTTCGAATCGCTGGTGGCCAGCATCGTCGCAGACTTCATCGACAACTTCGATCCCGAACTCGAACGCTGCTGGATCGCTGAACGGGACGGCGAGATGGTCGGCTCCGTCTTCCTGGTCAAGAAAACTCGGCAGATTGCCAAGCTTCGCCTGCTGCTAGTCGAGCCCGCAGCTCGAGGGCTCGGCATTGGCAAGCGGCTTGTTGCTGAGTGCGTTCGCTTCGCCCGTCAAGCGGGCTACAAGAAGATCATTCTCTGGACCCAGCGCGAGCTCCACGCCGCCCGGCGCATCTACGAGCAGGCTGGGTTCCGCCTGGCGGGGAAAGAATCGCACGATAGCTGGAGCCGTAAACGCATGGTGGCTGAGACCTGGGAATTGAAGCTCTGAGGTGGGCTCACAGCTCACCCCCAGCAGCCGCGGATTACCGCCGAGTGTTACGCCAGTGCTGGTCTTCGAAAAACATTTCTAATTTTTTCCCACAACGCATCCAACATGCCGTATGCTGCGCTTGCGAACTAACTTCGCCGAAATGCCCGGAAATCGCAGTTAACTCGGGAGCCCCGGTACAAGGGAGACGGGGTGGTGAGAGTGAGTCGCTTGAGGAGGAAGCCATCGAAATTGGCAACACTTAGCGCCCGCGTCCAGTCCGAGCAACTCGTCCGCCTCACGCTTTGGCCCCTGGTCGCCGCCACCTTTTTTATGGTGTCGGGCGGAACCTACGGCACGGAAGACATCGTCCATGGCGCCGGGTACGGCCGCGCCATTCTTATCCTGCTGCTCACGCCGCTCCTCTGGAGCCTGCCCACCGCTTTCATGATTGGCGAGCTCTCCAGCGCCCTGCCGTTTGAAGGCGGCTACTACGCCTGGGTGCGCCGCGCCATGGGCAACTTCTGGGGATTCCAGGAAGCATGGCTCTCGCTCGTCGCCTCGATTTTTGACATGGCCATCTATCCGACCCTGTTCGTCGCCTATCTCACACGCATGTTCCCCTGGTTTGCTGAAGGACATCGTGGCGTGATGGTCGGCTTGGCCGTGGTTGTGATTTGTGTGCTGCTGAATATAGCCGGCGTGCGGGTGGTTTCGACCACCTCGCTGTGGCTCTTCTTTGCCCTGTCAGCTCCATTTGCGCTGATCGTTGTGCTGGCGCCCTTCAAGTTCGGAGCGCTCGTTCACGCGGCCACCACCCCGACCACTTCGACCGTGGACATTATCGGAGGCCTCCTCATCGCCATGTGGAACTACATGGGATGGGACAACGCCTCCACTATAGCCACTGAAGTCGAGCGCCCGCAGCGCACCTACCCGCGCGCCATGCTGGTCGCGGTGACGATCGTCTCGTTGAGCTACATCGTGCCGGTCGCCGCAGCGCTTGGGAAACTGGTTCCTGGGCGGATATCGCCAGAATGGTCGGAGGCCCGCTGCTCCGCGTTGCCTTGGTGCTAGGCGGAATGATGAGTGGCTTCGGCATGTTCAACGCGCTGGTCATGAGCTACTCGCGCCTGCCATTGGCCATGGCGCAGGATGGTATGCTGCCCCGTGTTTTCGCGAAACTCAACCGTCGCCGCGCCCCGTGGGTGGCAATCCTGGCCTGCGCAGTGGGATGGGCCTGCTGCTTAGGCCTCGGCTTTGAGCGCTTAGTCACGATCGACATTCTGCTCTACGGCACCAGCCTGGGACTCGAGTTCCTGGCACTAATTTACTTGCGCGTCCGGGAACCCGAGCTGCCTCGCCCGTTCCGTGTTCCAGGAGGAATGTTCGGAGCAGTCGCGGTCGGGATAGCCCCCATGCTGCTGCTAGGCTTCTCGGTATTCCGCAGCCAGACCGAGCAAGTGCTGGGCATGAGCTCATTCGCCTTCGGAATGATCCTCATCACAGCCGGGATCGTCGCTTACGGGCTGAACGTCGCCCTGAAGCCTACGGGCTGGGCACCAACTCAAGACAAACCCGTGGTGCAGGCGTAAAGAGGTAATCTCCATCCACTTCTCAGTAGAGACGCGGCTTCGCCGCGTCTCTTTTGTTTTTGCTGGTGTACATTATTCATGTAGCAAAGTGATGACTAAACGCAAGTCCAAAGGCGCCTACATGATTTCGGCCGTGGCCGAAATGTATGGCATCCACCCGCAGACGCTGCGCCTCTACGAGCGCGAAGGCCTGCTCAAACCCTCGCGCACCGAGGGCAACACCCGCCTCTACACCGACGAAGACTTGCAGCGCCTGGAATTTATCCTCTCGCTAGCCCGCGATCTCGGCGTGAACATCTCCGGCATCGCCATCATCCTGCAAATGCGTGAGCGCATGGAAGAAATGCAGCGCCAGATCCAGGAAGGAAGAAGTTCTCTCCCGCGCCACCGCCGCCGCCGACCCATCCCGGGGCGCGATCGTGCCGCTGCGACGCCCTTTGGTAACACCCGCCACGCCCCAATCAGCACGGAAGAAATAACCTGCCTCGGCCTTTAGCTCTTAGCCCTTTGCTTGGACTTTTCAAAGTAAAGCTAACGGCAAAGAGCTAAGAGCCAAGTGCTAAGAGCTACTTCCTGCGCGTATCATGGTCCGTTCCGGCCGGACGAACGACACGCGACCAACGGCTAGCAACAATCCATGCTTCCCTTCAAGCTCATCTACAGCGACGACTACTATCTCCCCATCGGCGCTCACGTCTTCCCCGCGGAAAAGTACAAGCGAATCCACGATCGCCTGCTGAAAACCGGCATCGCCGAGCAATCCGACTTCGCCAGTCCCCTCCCGGCGTCCGATCAGGACGTCCTGCTCGTCCACACTCCCCAATATGTTCATAAACTCAGAACCGGGACTCTCTCCGCTCGCGAAGAACTCGAGATGGAAGTTCCTTATTCTCCGGAATTGGTGCGTGCATTCTGGCTTTCGGCAGGAGGCTCCATTCTGGCCGCTGACCACGCCCTGAAAGACCACGTCGCCATCAACGTTGGCGGAGGTTTCCACCACGCTTTTCCCGACCACGGCGAGGGCTTCTGTATGATTAACGACATAGCCATCGCTATCCGCCGCATGCAGCACGACAACAAAATCACCCGCGCTATGACGGTGGATTGCGACGTCCATCAAGGAAACGGCACGGCCGTAATTTTCGCTGGAGCAGGTATCCCGAGCGGCCCGCTGCCCTCGAGAGCCGGTTTCGAGCTCGCGTCCCCGGACCCCGCCAGGGTACGCAAGGCCCATGCCGGCGACGTCTTCACGATTTCCCTTCACCAGGAAAATAACTATCCCGCCTGGAAGCCGCCTTCTTCCATCGACGTCGATCTTCCCGACGAAATCGGCGACGACGACTACCTGCACTGGCTGGACAACGCGCTCAGTTCCGGCCTGCGCCGCTTCGATCCCGAGCTGATCAGCTACGTAGCCGGCGCCGATCCCTACCGCGAAGACCAACTAGGAGGTCTTTCGCTCACTATCGAGGGCCTGAAGAGGCGAGATGAACTGGTATTCCAGGCAGCAAAAGCGCGCAACATCCCCGTCATGGTCACCTTCGCGGGAGGCTACGCGCGCGTTGTGGATGACACTGTAACTATCCACTGCAACACCGTAATGGCAGCCAAGGAGATTTTCGGAGGATGATCACGCCACCTTAACCGCTTGACAGGGCCGATCGCTAGTGAGAACTGCCCAGGAGAACTCAGCCATGAATCGCGTAACAGTTTTGTATCCCAACAAGTCGGGCGCCAAGTTCGACTTCGACTACTACACCCACAAACACGTGCCCTGGGTTTCCGGACTCGTGGGACAGAAGATCGAGGTCCGTAAGGGGATTTCATCGCCAACCGGCTCGTCTCCAGCTTTCGTATGCGTAGCTTTCATTCACATCACGTCCATAGAAGAGTTCCAGGCAGTACTCGCCCAGCACGGAACCGAAAGC
>QIAS01000051.1:13672-15952 GCA_003225615.1 Acidobacteriota bacterium
TTCAGTTTGACGAAGTTTTGGTGCAATAACAGCCTGCGCTTACTGTGGAAAGATGGCGCCGCTGGACATCGAAGTAAGGGACAATAATTATGCGTCTCCGCCTTATCCGGCACGCCACCCTCATCATCGAATACAGCGGTCACAAGCTACTCGTTGACCCCATGCTCAGCGATGCCGGGACGCAACCGCCCATCGACAATTCACCGAACCCTCGCCCCAACCCGCTCGTGCCTCTTCCGATCCCGGCCTACGAGTTAATGGACGGAGTGGAAGCCGTTCTCGTCACTCACACCCACCGGGACCATTGGGACGCCGCTGCCGTCGAACGCATCCCTAAAACGCTGCCGCTTCTCGGACAGCCCGAAGACGAAGAAAAATTCCGAGCCCAGGGGTTCACCACCGTCCATCCCATCAAACAGTCGCACAAGTGGAATGGCATCACGTTCAACCGAACCGGCGGCCAGCACGGCACCGGCGAGATCGGAAAAAAGATGGGTCCCGTCTCCGGCTTCGTCCTCGAAGCCCAAGGCGAACCCACCTTCTACATCGCCGGAGACACCGTCTGGTGCCGCGAAGTCGCCGAAGCTCTTCGAGCCTTCCAGCCCAGGGTCACGGTGGTAAATACCGGCGCCGCGCAATTCCTCGAAGGCGATCCCATCACCATGACCGCCGACTGCGTGGTCAGTGTCTGCCGAAGCGCTCCCAACGCACAGGTGGTCGCTGTTCACATGGAAGCCATCAATCACTGTCTGCTGACCCGAGCCGACCTGGCCTTCCAACTCGAAGCTGCCCGAGTCATTCAGCAAGTCGCCATCCCCAACGACGGCGACTGGGTAGAACTACGCTAATCCAAAAGTAGATTGACCCTCCGGATCTCGGTACTAAGTACCCGGTACTCGGCACCGCCCCTCCGGCTGTTAAAATAACCAATTACGCCTATGTTCGAGAATCTTTCCGAGAAGCTTCAGCGTGCCTTTAAAACCCTGCGCGGGCAGGCCGTCCTCAACGAGGAAAATATTCAGGAGGCCCTGCGCCAGATCCGTCTCGCCCTGCTCGAGGCCGACGTAAACTTCAAAGTCGTAAAGCAGTTGATCGATCAGATTCAGGCGAAAGCCGTCGGCCAGGAAGTAATGACCGCGCTCGCCCCCGGCGACCAGGTCATCAAAATTGTCCGCGACGAACTTGTCTCCGTGCTCGGCCAGGAGACGGCCCGCCTGAAGTTTGCTTCTCAACCGCCAACTGTGGTGCTCATGGCCGGCTTGCAGGGTTCCGGCAAAACCACGACCTCCGGCAAGCTTGCCAACTGGCTTAAAAACGGAGGCCATCGGCCGCTGCTGGTTTCGGTCGATGTCTACCGCCCCGCCGCCCGCGAGCAGCTCAAGGTTGTAGCCCAGGCCATCAACGCGAATATCTACGAAGGCGAGGTCACGGAATCGAACACCGCCACGGTCGAGCGCCTGGCCAAGGAAGCCCGCCGCGAGGCTATTAACAGCGGTTCCGATGTGCTGATCATCGACACCGCCGGCCGCCTCCACATCGACGACCAACTCATGGACGAGATGCAGTCGCTCAAGCGCCTGATGAATCCCCAGGAAATTATGTTCGTCGCCGACGCCATGACCGGCCAGGACGCCGTGCGCTCCGCCGACGAATTCCACAAAAAGCTCTCGCTCACCGGAGTCATCCTCACCAAAATGGACGGCGATGCCCGTGGCGGCGCCGCTCTCTCCATTCGCCAGGTCACCGGTCAACCGATCAAGTTCATCGGTATCGGCGAAAAATATGACGCCCTGGAGCCCTTCCACCCCGACCGCATCGTCTCCCGCATTCTCGGCATGGGAGACATTCTCTCGCTCATCGAAAAAGCCGAGCAGCAGGTAGACAAAAAAAGAGCCCAGGAGATCGCGGCCAAAGCGCTCACCGGCGACGGCTTTTCGCTGGAAGATTTCCGCGATCAACTACGCCAGGTAAAAAAGATGGGTTCCCTGCAAAGCCTGGTGGGAATGCTGCCGCGCATCGGCCCGTTCTCCGGCCTGCAAGCCGCCGCCGACAAAGTAGACGACAAGCAGGTCAACCGCGTCGAAGCTATCATCAACTCGATGACCCAGCACGAGCGCCTGCACCATGAAGTAATCAACGGCAGCCGCCGCAAACGAATCGCCCGGGGCTCGGGCACTACGGTACAGGAAGTCAACAATCTCCTCCGCCAATATGCCCAGATGAGAAAAATGTTCAAACAAATGGGCAAAGGAAATTTTATGCGAAGAATGGCGGGAATGA
>QIAS01000073.1:0-1328 GCA_003225615.1 Acidobacteriota bacterium
TGAAGCAAGCCGGCTCTCTAGTCGCGCCCGATCATCTGCGCTTCGACTTTTCTCACTTCACGGCCGTCGAAGACGAGGAACTGCAGGACATCGAAGACCTGATCAACAAGGAAGTGCTGCGAAACGAAAAGGTCCAGGTGATCGAAAATGTACCCATAGACGTCGCCGTCAATGAATACAAGGCAATGGCCTTGTTCGGGGAGAAATATGGCGACAAGGTACGCGTCATCCGGATTGGCGATTTCTCTACCGAACTCTGCGGCGGCACCCACACGGCAGCCACTGGCGAGATTGGGTTGATCAAAGTTCTCAAAGAGGGCAGCGTCTCCTCCGGAGTGCGGCGCATTGAAGCGGTCACCGGTGAAGGTTCGCTGCAGCATTTCCGCAAGGATCACCAACTGGAGGGTGTGGTTGCCAGTCTGGCCAGCCATTCCGACGCAGCCACTCCTGCCGACGCCCTCAAGCTGGAACTCGACAAGCGCGACGCCGAAATCAAACGCCTGCAGCGTGAACTCGACCAGGCGCGCATGAAGTCGGCATCTTCCTCGGTTGGTTCGGTAACGCAAAAAGTGAAGGACGTTGGTGGCATTAAAGTGCTGGCCCACCGGGTAGATAATCTTGAACGGGCGCAGATGCGCACGCTGATTGATCAGATTCGTGACAAGCTGGGCTCGGGCGGCGGGCGTCCCGACATGGCCGAGGCGGGAGGAAAGAATCCCGAGGCTCTGGACTCGGCGCTCGAACAGGTGTATACCGTGGTGGAATCGCTGCTGGGGAAATAGATAGTCGAAAACCGGCCATAATTGTCAGCTGTCGCGCCTTGTCCTGCTTCGGGCGGACAGTGACCCGCTCACGCGGTTTCGTAGTCTGCACCCCCCTTCGACTCCGCTCGGGGCCGGGATCGCGCCCAGTGGAGTGAGCTATGACACCGTCATTTGCTGCTCGGGGGTCCACCATGGAAGATCGCATCCGCTTCATCACGCATAAAGGAAAACAAATTCTTCTGGTGGACCTCTCACATTGCACTGGGGCCGAAGTGGAGAAAATCTCGAGGCTCGTTCCTGCATACGCCAACGCCGAGCCTCTCGGCTCAGTGCTGATACTGGGTGACTTTACGGGAGCCCAAATTAATCGCAAAGCGGCAGATCGCATCAAGCAGGATGCGGTGCTTGACCGGCCCCACATAAAACGGTCTGCATGGGTAGGAACCGAGGCGATTCCGCACGTATTTTTTGAAAACATGAAGAGCTTCACGCAGCGCGAGCTGACGAGCTTCAAGACACGTGAGGAGGCGCTGGATTGGCTGGTTGAAGATTAGGGTTGAGGGG
>QIAS01000073.1:1355-1955 GCA_003225615.1 Acidobacteriota bacterium
CGGTTAAAAGCCTTGAATGGCTAGCTACGCCACTTCAACGTTACCGGGCCGCTCATCGGATGCCGGAACTCCTTCGCGTTCCGACGCGATTCCAGATACTCCTGCTTCAGTTGGAAATACCACTTGGCCGGGCGGTCGGCATCGTCAATCAACATCATGTGAGGGTTGTGCTTCAGCCCTTCCGCCTGTTTTTCCATAGTGCGGCGATCCTGTTCCACGAACTTGCCAAAGACGAACTTCAGCAGCGTGGGGCCAAAGGGCAGCCAGCGAAAGATGTTCCAGGCTGCGACCACGTCAATGCGGCAATGGTTGCGGGTGATGGGAGTCACCGTGGTCAGGCTGGAAAACCAGTATTTGCCGGCGCGAATCGTCTCCAGGCGCAGATTGGGAAGAACAAAATCAATAGTCGTCGTAATGGCGCTGGCGTCGGCGTAGAGGCGCAGTAGTTTGTATGGCGCGCTGTTCGACGATGGCGTGTGCGCGCTCATGCGGAAGCCGTAAGGGATGGGCTCGAAATTCTTCTGCTTCTCGTGGATGCTGTGCCGGCTCCGCCACCACCATGCCTGATGAACGAAGGGCCCGTGGGCGGGGTCCATTAAA
>QIAS01000073.1:1970-5514 GCA_003225615.1 Acidobacteriota bacterium
CAGATAGGCAGTCACGTACTTGTCCGCCACACTAGGGCGCGGAACTTCTGGCGGAGACCCCGGCGCTTCAGGCGCTTTTGTAAAGCCTGCGCCTGCAGTGCCCGGCTCGGGAATATAAACCCATATGAAACCGTCCTGTTCCTGGCAAGCGTAGCTGCCTGCGTAGATGCGATCTACCTTCAGTTTCTGATCTGAGGTAAGCGAAGGAATCAGTTGACATTGGCCAGTGTGTGCGTCGAACCGCCAGCCGTGGTAGCTGCACTCCACCTGTTCGCCGTCGAAGTTTCCGCAGGAAAGCGGCATACCGCGATGCGGGCAAGCATCGTGCATTGCGAAAGGACGCCCTTCGCGATCGCGCCCAATCACCAGCGGGGTTTCCAGCAGCGTGGCCTTAACCAATTTGCGTTGGCCGAGACGATCCGCGGGCAAAGCACGGTACCAGAAGCCGAACAGCATGAGGGAATCAGGCGTCTGGCGTTGAAGAGTTTCGAACTCGTTCATGTGTGTTTAGAGTTCAGCCTACACCGTAGAGGATAGAGAGAAAAGGCGAGTCAGTTATCCAGGTCAATCCGCACCGTGCGCAGATCGGTTCCGAGGAGCCGGACAACTCGGGCATTCGAAGCGCTGCCGGGAACATGGCTCGCAAGCCAACGCTGGCGCTCGCGCGGATCATCATCAGGAAGCAAGTGAGCTGTGCCGGTGTGCCAGCCAGTGCGCAGCCCATTGCGCAGTTTCAGGCGCACGCGCGGGTTGCTAGCAATATTGCGGACGTACCCGGCTTTACTCCCATGCTCGGCCACAAGCCAGAACTGGTTGCCGACGCGTCCGTTACCCACGGGGGTGCGGCGAGGCTTGCCGGTCTTGCGGCCTATAGTTTCAAGCAGCGCGTACCCTGGGGGCGCCAGCCCAAGCGCAAGCAAGAGCTTAATCGGCACGTTGAGCAGGTATTTCTGGATCACGTGAACAACGCGGTGTTTCATTTCTTATCGCTCGAATTGGGCAATAGACTATCGCAGCTGAAAGGAGCTGAAGATGATTTTCTCCAAAGAAGGGTCGCGATCGTGCGGGCCCTGACCACAGGTAACTTCTACTACGAGCAAGTGCTGTGATATCAGCAACATACATTTGTTACTTCCGGTGGTTCTATTGGCCTTTGGATAGATTGCCCACCCGTAGTCGCCGCCCTATAATCTCCCTACTCTGGTTAATTCTCCATCAGGTTGCAGGTAGGGGCAGGGGTGTATTTGCGCCTCTGCGGTTTTGCACGTAAACCCTATGCACAAACGCCTGCAACTCGTCCTGATGGCCAGTACCGTAATCGCGACCTTCCTTTCTTTCACTGCGCCATCCGTGCAGGCGGCGCCGGGTGCCGGTAGCGGCACCGCGGCCACCATCACTACCAGTGACGAACACGGGCATAAGGTGTATGTCAATGAAGTTGTTTTCGCTCCCAAAACTGCACAGGAAACGGTGGCTTCGAGGCGTTCGGGCTTGGTCTACTGGAGCGCCAAGGAGCGTCGCTGGAAATCTGTGCGCACTGCCAGTGGCGCTGCCATGCGTGCGGCACGATCCGCAGCCGCGGAGGTCAACCACTATCTGAGCGAGTCCAATTCGCAGAGCTCGGGTAATCTGAGCTTTGTTCGTGGAAATGGTTTCACTGCCCAGCAGGTTGACGCCGCGATTGAACAGGCTGCGGCAAGGCACAACGTCGATCCCAACCTGGTCCGCTCGGTGGTCAAGGTGGAATCCAACTTCAACCCCAACGCAGTCTCCCGAAAGGGAGCAATGGGGCTGATGCAGTTGATGCCTTCGACTGCGCGACAACTGCACGTGGCCAATCCATTTGACCCGCAGCAGAACGTGGACGCCGGTGTTCGCCATCTCAAGAGCCTGCTGGAGAGCTACGGTGGAGACATCAAGCTGACGTTGGCGGCTTACAACGCGGGCGCGGGAGCGGTGGCACGCAGCGCCGGAGTACCGCATATTCCGGAAACCCGGAACTATGTTCGGCGGATCACCGAGATTTACTACGGCGGTTCCGATCCGGGGACGTATATCGTCGGCAACCCGGTACACGATCCTGTCCGGGTTCAACGGGATGCGCGTGGCGTGCTTTACATCAGCAACACTGATTGAGGGTAGTAGCATCTGTATAGGTGTGTTGTTGAAGTTGGCATTACCCAGCGATTACGGGCTACAAGAAATTGAAGAATCTGGAAGGAAGCCGACGGGCGGTGCGGTCGTGTGCCGTTTTGCTGGTGGCACTGCTGCCGACATTGCCGGCCTACGCGCGTGCGGCCCACGGCGATGCCTGGGGGCGGGAACGATTCGCTATAGCCGAGCACATGCGCGAGGCTCTCAACACGCGCCCAGCCGCAGAGCGCACCCGGCATGATTACCAGCGCGTGCTGGATGCCTACCGGCGGGTTTATTTCGGCGCTCCTGCTTCCACTAAGGCCGATCCCAGCGCCTTTGCGGTCGCTGACCTGTTGTTGGAGATGGGGCGGCATTTCGACGACGAGAAGCTTCTTCATTCCGCCGTCGATCAGTACGGCTTTCTCAGGCGCGAATATCCCGCTAGCAAATACCGCTTTGAGGCACTGTTCACGGTTGCAGAAATCTACAAAGACGATCTTGATAGCCCGGCCAAGGCCCGCGCCGCTTTCGAAGAATTCTTGCGTCGCTACCCGCACAACGGTTTGGCAGAGGATGCCCGTCACGCCCTGAGCGAAATCTCGGAAGCACAATCCAGGCGAGACGAACTAGCACGGCAGCAGGGAGCGCGTCGCGCGGAGCTTTCCCGCAAGGCGAAGAATAACTCCGGGAAGGTTTCTGGTCATGATGACGCGGACGACGATGACAGCGCCAGCAGCGAAATCAAGCATGGCAGCCTGTCCCGCGTCACGGGCATTCGACATTGGTCAACGCCGGACCACACTCGCGTAGCCGTTGATCTCGAGCAAAAGGTAGAATTCCAATCGCAACGCATCGATCATCCCTACCGCATTTTCTTCGATCTGCGAGATACTCGGCTGGCATCAACCCTGGTGGGCAAGAGCTTTGATGTGGACGATGGCTTCCTCAAGAAAATCCGGGTGGCGCAATTTCAGCCGGGCCGCACGCGCGTAGTTCTCGAAGTCGATAAATTCGCACAATACAGTGCCTTTGTTCTGCCCAATCCTTACCGGCTGATCATCGAGATACATGGCAAGGAAGGTGGCAAGTTGGCCACTACGAAAGGTGCCGACGCTGTCGCGAAAGCACCAGACGAATCCAAATCTGGAAATCCGCCAGAACTGGATGATCCTGATCCGGAAGTAAAGACATCGACCGCAGGCACTCTGACCCGCGCGGAGGCGAAGTCCGTGAGCCCGCCGGCAGTCGCAAAGAGTGAACCTTTGCTTGCGACGGACGTGAAGAAAACGGTTGTACCAGGCAACCCATCCCCGGTGAAGAGGATTGTCGAGGCCGACGATGAGGAGGAAGACGTAAAAGTAGTGACTCTACAACCGGCGGATTTGCGTCCCGAGATCACGTCGGCCGA
>QIAS01000074.1:0-6137 GCA_003225615.1 Acidobacteriota bacterium
TGAAGGACTAACAATGTAACCCGAGTCCACCAGTGACCACGAAAATTTTGATGAGCCGCGACCCTTGAATCCAGTGCTGGCAGGCTCTTCGAATCAGGCGATTGCATGATTAAACTTTAGTCGAAACGACCGATTGCAGCACTGTCGATTTTATGCCAGCTTCTGGATGGTTGGCGTAACATCGCCATAGCACTCATCATCCCGGCGGCAAATATCACGCCAATAATAATAATGCCAGAAAGGGAAAGAACGTAGTTGGCGAAAAATCGCCATTACAATCATTCATCGAGGTTCTGATTGTAATTGCCTGTTACTTCAATCCAGCGAAGGCTGGACTGACGATCACAGAGCAGCGTACCCTTGCGGAGAATGGTCAACCAGACGATCGACGGGGATCAGAAGCAGTGGTATCGGGTGGGCGGTATCGCCGCCCTCGTGCTCGGTGTCGCGTACATCCATATCCCAGCGAACCGGCCGCTCCTATGAAGGGGTCTCTTCTCAGGTCAAGAAGGAAAACCGCGACGCCAGCTTCACCAGCTTGAGCACTTTGTAAACATCGACGTTGACGCCGCGCAACACCACCTTGACCGATTTATTATTCGCGACACTGGCCAGGTTTTCCAGCGCCTGGATCGCACTGGGAGCGATCTTGCGCACCGAAGAGAAATCCAAAACCACTTCGCCGTCGGAACTGTCCAGCTTGTCAGCGGCCTCTCGCAAGGCATCAACCACGTGCTCTTCGTCAATTTTGAGCAATACAGAGATCATTGCCATAAAGCACCATCCATCACGCTGTTTGTTGTTGAGATGCGCTAGCCACTTTGGCCAGGCCACGGCCGTGATAAGCGCTCCAAAACAGCTCGCTCAATTCGCTAATCAGGGGCATGCGCGGATTGGAGCGGCCGGAAGGATCATCAAAGGCGTTCCTGACCAAGTCAGGCATGGCTCGTTCGAACTCTTCCTTGGAGATTCCCAGCGCGGCGATGGAATGCGGGAACGCCAATTGGTCGAGTAACCGCTCTATCGCCGACACCAGCTTCTTAACTTTTTCGTCTACGGTGTGACCTCCCAACCCGAGCAAGTCCGCCATGGCGGCATATTTCTGGTGTGCGATATATCCGTATATCCGCGCTGGTTGGGCGAGGGCATGAACTTGGTGGGCACCGAGGCGTTGTACGCAATGACATGCGGCAACATCAGCGCGTTAGCTCGGCCGTGCGCCACGTGGAAGCGCGCCCCGAAGGCATGCGCCAGCGCGTGGTTCACGCCTACCGACGCGTTCGCAAACGCCATGGCCGCAATGCAGGCGGCATTGTGCATCATGGTGCGCGCCTCCTCATCGCGTGGATTCTCATAGGCGATGGGCAGGTACTTGAACACCATTTGGATTGCCTGCATAGCGTTGGCGTCGGTATAGGCTGACGCGTAAATCGAAACGCCGGCTTCGAGCGCGTGAGTCAAACAGTCGATGCCGGTATCCGCGGTAAGGCCTTTCGGCATGGACATAACGAATTGCGGATCGACGATGGCTACATCCGGACTGAGCGAGTAATCGGCAAGTGTCACCTTGCGCCCGCGCTCTTTGTCCGTCAGGATGGCAAACGGGGTGACCTCGCTCCCCGTTCCGCTGGTGGTGGAGATGGCAATCAACCGCGACCGGTTGATTTTTTGGGTTGGGAAGTCGATCACGCGCTTGCGGAGATCCAGAAATGGCGCGGCCAGTTCCTCGAAGTCAGCCTCCGGCGATTCGTATTTGAGCTTCATGAGCTTCGCCGCATCGATCACCGACCCGCCGCCCAGCGCGATGATTTGGTCCGCTTTGTAGAAATTGAGCGCTTCCACTCCTTGCATAACTACCTTGAGCTCGGGCTCGGCGTCGGGAATAACCGTGACATGGACGCGCGTTTCCGCCGGAATGTAGCGCCGCACAATGTCTACCAGCCCGAACTGCTCCAAAGCCGGGTTGGTGACGATGATGGTCGAGCGCGATGGGAAATGGCGGATATTCTCCACCGCGTTCATGTTGAAGAAAATTTGATTGGGAACACGGAACCACATATGCGCTGGTGTCCTCCGGGCCACGCGTTTGATATTGAGGTAGTGATATACATTTACGTTGTCCGTCGTGCTGTTGCCCCCGCCGGTGCCACATCCGAATGAGAACGTAGGCACCATATCGTTGTAAATGCCACCCAGCGCTCCAATGGATCCCGGAGAATTCACAATGATTCGCCCGGCATTCATCACCTCGCCAAATTTGCGGACGACCTCATCGTTACGCGAGAAGATGACCGCGGTATGTCCCAACCCGCCGGCATGGTTCACATCTACACACACCTTGAGCGCCTCATCGACGGATTTCGCTCGATAGACGGAGAGCAGCGGAAATAGTTTCTCGACCGACAGGGGATGCTCGCGACCGACGCCTTGAATCGGCGCAATCAAGAGTTTTGTGTTCGGCTTCACCTTAAGGCCGACCATGCGCGCGATGTCGGTGGCTTTCTGGCCGACTGCCATGGGCTGCATGAACCCGGTCTCCGGATCGATCACCGTGCGGCCCAGCAACTTTGTCTCTTTCTCATTGCAGAGATGCGCGCCCAAGTCTTCAAACTTCTTCAAGACGACGTCATAAATCTCGTCGTCGATCACCACGGTCTGCTCCGACGCGCAAATCGTTCCATTGTCGAATGTCTTGGAGGTGATGATGTCCACTACCGCCATATCCATATCCGCGGTTTTTTCCAGATAAACCGGCGTATTGCCCGGTCCTACCCCCAATGCTGGTTTGCCCGAACTATAGGCGGCTTTGACCGCGCTCGGCCCACCGGTGGCATCAATCAGCCCGACGCTTTTGTGCCGCATGAGGTATGCGTTGTCTTCAAGCGTGTGTGATTCCAGGCAAGTAAAGACGCCTTCGGGCGCGCCGTGCTTCACCGCCGCCTCGTACATGATCCGTACAGCCTCGGACGAACAGCGCCATGCGCTCGGGTGAGGACTGAAAATGACCGCGTTCCGCGTCTTGATAGCCATGACGCACTTGAAGAGAACCGTCGAGGTGGGATTCGTGATCGGTATGAGTGAGAAGATCACGCCAATGGGTTCGGCCATCTCGACGATACCGCGCTCGGGAAACTCGCGCATCACGCCAACCGTGCGTTTGTCTTTGATGTAGTTGTAGACGAACTCCGTGGCCACCAGGTTCTTGAGGACCTTGTCTTCCAGAACTCCCAGCTTGGTTTCTTCAATCGCCAAGTCCGCGAGGTGTTGGACTTGTTGCAGTCCGGCCAGCACCATCGCTTTGACAATGCGATCGACGTCCTCCTGACTGCATTGCGTAAAGACAGCGGCCGCAGTTCGGGCTTGGCTGACCAGGCCTTCGAGATAAGCAATCCGTTCGTCACTCAGGCTGGAAGTTCTCTCCGTCATACTCCTACCCGCCTTTCAGAGTCCTCGTCTCCTTCACCTGGGATCTCGACTCGGGACTCAGATCATTTCGAAATAAAGCTAATCCGCTCGCTCAAGCTCGGGAGATCGTGTTCGCGACCGGTGCTGCGCTTGTGATTGATTGACAGCCGTCGCGATATGGAAAACAAGAAATGATCGCCCTCTTCACGAATTTCCCGATGGCTCGAGGGCTCGTCGAGGACATCGGTCACAGTATGAATGCCGCCGGTCGCTCTGACAGTGAGCCGTGTCACGGCAAGTTGTGAGATTGCACGCCAAAATCATCGAAGGCATCGAGCCTGGACGGCACGGACTCCGACCAATCACTCCACCTTCGTTCCCCGTCAGAAATCACTGCGAAATGTGATCTACGTCCCTGACTTAACACCCGCGTTAGTGATGAACTGAGAGCATCATTTCCCGATCGGCCGGGAGCAGTGAGGCATTTTATGAATCTACGTGAATGGTCGAAGACTAGCGCTGATTACGGCCGAAAGCTTCTGAACTCCGGACTCGAGGGTGCGCGTTCCGGTCGAGAAGAATTTCTCCATGGAAAACCCCTTGCTCCGTTTCTCAACGAGTCAGCTCGACATGCTCTCGCGCCTGCGATCATTGGAGCTTGCATTGGCGTGTTGGGCAGCGACCCAGGCGACGGACACGAGGCTGGAGGTAAAGCCTTCGCTTACGCTCTGCTCGGTGGCGCTATCGGCTTTGGCGCCGGAGTCGTCTGGGAGAGCCGTCATCTGACCGAGAGCGCGGCTTCGGCTGCTCTGAAAAACATTGGCAAGGTGCGCGATGAGCACTGGCTGGAAAGACATCCGATCGACTACGCATAAATGAAGGAAGAGGTATCACCCTCCCAAGACGATGAGATCGCCCACTCGCCTCATCGTCCCGGCCCATAAATAGAGTGAGCGCATTTCGGAAGTAACAGCCGCGACGGATCTCTCGGACCCAGGAGATGCCGAGCAGTATGGTGCAGCACTTCCAGTTTGCCGTCCAATCAACCTGGTTGTTCAGTGGGGAGAGCCTATCTTCAATACGCTGTTCCGCGGCCAACCTGATTTTCGATTTGATCGGCCGCTGCTCCGGCTGCAGGGAGTTCTCAAATTCTGGCTGGCACAATGGAAGCATCCGCGCTACCGCACTGCGGGAATCATTCACATTCTTATTTTTACGGGCTTCATAATTCTCGCGCCCCGGGCCTTCTATCTGCTCATTGCGGGCATGTCAGAGCATTCTGTTATGCCCGGCCTTTCAGGAACAGCTTCGCATCTATACGACATCGTTCGGGAATACGCCGCGACCATTGTCTTTCTCTGTATGGTGACCGCCGCCATTCGGCGGTTGGTCTTCAAACCTGCGCGTTACGCAGTGCCAGCAAGGTACGGTAAGGCTCACACTGCTGACGCTATCTTCTTGTTAGGACTAATTGCGCTCTTGATGGTGGCCGACGGCCTTTTTGAAGCCAGCCAGGCCGCCCGCCACGCGCAGCGAGGCCAAGCCGTTGAATTTCTGGCGGTGCTGTCGCTGCCGTGGGTATTGAAGAGCGCGCTCATTTCGGCCCCCCTGTCGACCCTGTGGAATTTCCAGTTTGGCGCCTATGTTCTCCATGACCTGACCTTCTTCTTCTTGCTGTGCTACCGGCCATTCGGGATCCAGTTCCACGTGGAAACGTCGCTGTTCAGCGTTTTCTTCGCAAAGTTGGACCGCGGGACTTTGAAACCGGTGCGATGGGGTGTGAGCGACGAGCATCTGGATCAGGTGAAATCCTTCGGAGTCAAGACATTCGAAGACTTCACCTGGAAGCATATGCTCGATTTCTATTCCTGCGCCGACTGCGGGCGCTGCTCGGACAACTGTCCCGCCAATGCTGTGGGAAGGCCGTTGTCCCCGAGATTCATCACCATCAAGGCAAGAGACTACGCGTTCCAGCATTATCCCGTTCTCGGTCGCCACCACAACGGCACGCCACTGATCGGCAGTATTTATTCAGAGCATGAAATCTGGTCATGCACAACTTGTGGCGCGTGTGAAGAAGAATGCCCGTTGTTGGCGGAGTACATCGACAAGATCGTCGATTTGCGCCGCGGCATGATCGACGACGGAAATGTGCCCCAATCCCTGCAAAAACCGCTCAAGGCCCTGGAGAGCCGCGGTAATCCCTACGGCAAGATGGAGAAGAAAAAAGCCGATTGGATCAAAGCCAAAGAGTTCCAGCAAACCTGTAGCGTGAAGATTTTGGACGGGAACAATGGTGCGGACACCTTGTATTTCGTCGACAGCATTACCTCCTACGACGACCGGATGCAGGCGATTGGACGCGCAACGGCGAGGATTCTCGATCATGTCGGAGAGAATTTCGGAATCCTTGGAGCCGACGAAAAAGACAGTGGCCACGAAGTGCGCCGCTTTGGCGAAGAAATGCTCTTCATGGCTTTGCGTGACCACAACGTCCAGGCCATTAAGGCATCCGGAGTTCAGCGCATCGTCACCGCCGACCCGCATGCTTACAACGCGCTGAAACACGACTACAAGGATGTACCGCCGGTGGAGCACATCAGCCAGGTAATCGCCAGCCAGGTGAAGGCGGGCAAGATCAAGTTCAATCCGGTAGAAGACGGCAAGAACGTCTACACCTACCACGATCCCTGCTACCTGGGGCGGCACAATCAGATTTACGACGATCCTCG
>QIAS01000074.1:6162-7699 GCA_003225615.1 Acidobacteriota bacterium
GTCGAAATGAAGCGGTCCCGCGACCGGTCATTCTGCTGCGGCGGCGGTGGACTGATGCTGTTCTACGAGCCGAAAGAAGATCAGTGGATGGGGGTAAAGAGGGTCCAGATGGCGGCGGAAGCCGGCGCCAATGTGATTGTTACGGCCTGCCCGTTCTGCATGGTCAATATAGAAGATGCGATCAAAGTTGCAGGCATGGAAGGGAAGATGACTGCGATCGACATGGCGGAACTTGTCGACCAACAGCTTGTGCGTGAAATCCCGCAAAGCGTGTAAAGGGAGAGCAGAACCAAGATTGATTCGCGGAGGGCAACGTGGAAATTCTAGTTTGCGCAAGAAGAGTACCCGACACTTCAGAAAACGAGATTGAACTGAACCGTGCCGGAAACGATATCGAACGTGACGACCTGGTCTATTCGATCAATGAATGGGACAACTACGCTGTTGAAGAGGCGCTGCAGATCGTCGCCAAGGTCGGTGGAAATGTAACCGTTGTGACCGTCGGCGGAGAAGATGACGAGGAGATCCTGCGCCGAGAAATGGCCATGGGCGCAAACCATGGCGTGCTGATTTCCGACGACGCCTTCAGCGGATCGGACGGCAGGGGCATCGCCAGCATCCTGGCAGCCTACGTCAAGACCGGTAAATACGACCTGATCTTGACCGGCGTACAGGCCGAGGACGGAGGTGCACAGGTCGGCGGAATGCTGGCGGCCATGCTCGACTATCCCTTCGCCTCTCTGGTGAATTCGATCGAAGTCCGCAGCGACCGAAAGCTGAAAATCAGCCGTGAAATCGAAGGCGGCAACAAGGAGATTAATGAAATCGATCTTCCCTGTGTGCTCTCGATTCAAACCGGCATCAATGAACCGCGTTATGTCGGTATGCGAGGCATACGGCAGGTGGCCTCGGTCCCAATCCCAACCTTTGGCGCGGCAGACTTGGGCGTTGCTGCCGCTGCTGTAGGGAAAGGCGCTGCAAAAGTGAAACGGGTGGACTACTTCGTGCCCGTGCAAGGCAAGGGAGCCCGGATCCTCAAAGGCAGCCAGGAAGAGATTATCGACGAACTCTTGGAGTTCACGCATCTTCGCTTACATCGTACATAAAGGTGGCGTGGCTGATGACTCGGCGGCTGAATTGGCGGTCGCGGCCAGAAAGATTGATCCCACTGCCTCGCCCACGGCTGTCGTCACCGGTTCGGGTGCGGAGCTTGATGCCGCGTGCAACAGCCTTCGCGCTTCCTACAGTGAGATCTGGAAAATCGGCAACGAAGCCCTTGCCTATCCCAACGCCGAACTCGTCCGGCAAGCCTTAGTGCGCATCCTCCCACCCGGCAGTTTTGTACTGGTTCCGCATGAGCATTTCGGAATCGATCTCTCACCAGGTCTCTCGATCAAGTTGAATTCGGCTTTTGTCTCCGACGTGTTGGAGATCGAAGGGATGGAAGGCCCTTGCCTCAAAGTTGTTCGCCAGGAATTCGGCGGGCAAGTAAGCGCTCACGTCCGGTGTGATATTTCATCCGGCGCGGTTATCAATA
>QIAS01000075.1:0-5677 GCA_003225615.1 Acidobacteriota bacterium
ATTGGCCTCAATCCATTCGATTTCGTGCTGATTCAGGGCGGCGTTCTGCTCGGCAACCTCCAGAGCCGGCCGGGAACTGTCTACCCCGGTGACCTTCGAACAGCGCGGCGCGAGATGGAGGGCAAAGCCGCCCTGATAACAGCACACATCCAGGGCTTCCCCGGAGGCGTACTGAGCAGCCGCGGCGTAGTTTTCGCGTTGGTCGAGGAAGGCGCCGGTTTTCTGTCCTTCGAGTCCTGCGTAGTGAAAGCGGACGCCGTTCATGGAATACATGGTGCTCGTCTTTTCGCCCATCAGCAGGCCAGAGGGACGCGGCGGAAGCTCCTCGAGTTCGCGGACCCGCTCGTCCACTCGCTCCAGGATTGCGGCCGGTTTGAATTGCTCAGCCAGCGCGGAAGTAACGGTCTGCCGCACGGCATCGCCGTGCATGGCCTGGGTGAGCACCTGGAGGGAGAGAATGTCGTTGTAGCGATCGACAATCAGACCAGGCAGGAAATCGCCCTCGCTGAAGACAACGCGGTAGGCATCAGTGTCATGAACGAGTTTCTCGCGGTACGCGATAGCGGCGGCAATTCGCTGCCGCAGCAAGGCTGTGAGATCACGCACTGGTTGGTGGGAGAGCATGCGGATCGCTATCTGCGAGGCACTGCTGTAAAGTGCCGTGCCCAGGAATCGCCCGCGTTCGTCCGCGACGCTCACCAGCGCTCCCGGCGGAATGCCTTCTGCGGAAACGATGTCAGACCGATAGACCCATACGTGACCATTCTTGAGGCGGGCTGCGCCGCGAGAAGAGACTTTGACGGTCGCGGTAGTCTCGGCCAGGACGGATCTGTTCGGCATAAATAAATCTTAAACCCCTGCGGGGTTCGCGTAGAGGCGGATGTATTCAGCAAGTCGGTGTGGAATGGTGAAAGACTGCTGAGGAACTCGACAGAAAGGCGAGAGATAAGGCGAGCGCTCTGCCGGGATTACTCGGCCTAATGCGCGGCAGTGTGCTCCGAAGTTGGCGCCTCTGCCTGCTCGTGCTTGCTATGTGAATGGTCTTTGCTGAGAAATTCTGCCTGGGCGGCGCGCAGGTCGGCTTGAAGAGCGTCGAGCGCAGTCATGGGCATCTCGGCGCCCCACATGTCCATCTCTTCCTCGTCCCAGTGACCGTTCAAGCGGATGGCCGAGTCGGTGAGATCTTCGGGAAAACTCAGACGGTAGTTGCCCTCACGAATCAGAGTGTCACCGAGCTGACGGCCGGTGTGCGTAGCGTAGATACGACGACTGGAGCGGTCTTTGCTATTGGTAAAGACGAGAAAGACCTCGCCCTCTTCGCCGTAGTCCGGACGGTAGAACCAGGCTTGTGAGGCGTCGCTCTTGGGGTGTGTCCGGCGTTTTGCGGGTTGGGGGGCGCGGTCCATAGCGATCTCATGAGCGGGATTGAAATAGAGAACTCGCTGGCAGGAGTCGCAGAAGACGATGTGATCTCCGCTGCGCACTTCGTTATAAGTCTGGGGACGCAGCATAACCTGGCATCCCATGCACTTTTGATCGCGGACCTCGGCAATACCAAATCCGCGGAATTTTGACACGCGCTCGTAATGGCGCAGGAGATCTTGAGAGACCCCCGACCGTAGCTTGTCGCGCTTTCCATTCCATTCCGCGAGTTGTTTCTCGTCTTCCGCCGTACGCTCGCGGGCATCGGCCTTTTCTTTCTCGATCTCGGCAGCCTCCGCCTTCAACTCGGCTTCCGCCGCCTTGACCTGCTTGTCGCGAGCCTCGGCATTGACCATGAGTTCGAGGATCTTGTCCTCGTTGCCGCGGATTTCCTGCTCGGCAAACTGGATCTCATGGAGCAAGGCTTTGTACTGCTCGTTAGTTTTAACGTCTAGAGACTGGTCGCGATACTTGGAGATTTTGCCCTGGAGGTCTTGGATGGCGGTTTCGTACTTGCGGCGGCTGGCTTCGTCGGCCTTTACGGCAGCCTTGGCGGCATCCAACTCCGCTTTGGTGCCGGCCAGCTTGGCTTCAATGGCCGCGACACGCTTGGGGAGCGCTGCCACTTCCTCGTTCAAGCGACGTATTTCCCGGTCAGCCTCCTGCAACTGCAGCAGGTTCTCAATATCTGGAAGCATTCTGAAAGAGTAACTCTAGATAGATTCTAGCATGCGCGAGCGGCGGTTTTGGGAGGATAGAACGGGAGGCGCGGCATGGGACTCAAGTTATGAAGGAAAGCCCTGCCTGTCAACTATCGCGCGTTGACTTGCACCACGATGGAACCTAACATGGGCAACTATTCCCGCGGGCTCTGAATGATCGGCCAAACCATTTCGCACTATCGGATCCTGGAAAAGCTGGGCGGCGGCGGGATGGGTGTGGTGTACAAGGCGGAGGACGTGAAGCTGCACCGCTATGTGGCTTTGAAATTCCTTCCAGACGATGTGATTCATGATTCGCGCACTCTGGAGCGCTTTCAGCGCGAGGCGCAGGCGGCTTCCGCGCTGAACCATCCCAACATCTGCACGATTTATGAGATTGGGGAGGCGGAAGGACGACCGTTCCTGGCAATGGAATTTTTGGATGGCACTACGCTGAAGCATCGCATCATGGGCCGGGCGATGGAGTTGGAAAGTTTGTTTTCGCTGGGGATGGAAGTGGCGGATGCGCTCGACGCGGCGCATGCGGAAGGCATTGTGCATCGCGACATCAAGCCGGCAAATATTTTTGTGACCAAGCGAGGGCACGCCAAGATTCTGGACTTTGGATTGGCGAAGGTGACGGGAGCTGGTGCGCGGGCGGAGACTGTTGCCGGCGCTCCGGAAGTAACGGCGGGCGTCAGCCTGGAACACTTGACCAGTCCCGGGACAGCGCTGGGGACGGTCGCTTACATGTCCCCGGAGCAGGTGCGGGGGAAGGAACTGGATTCGCGGACGGATTTGTTTTCGTTTGGCGTAGTGCTGTACGAGATGGCGACGGGGATGCTGCCATTTCGCGGGGACACCTCTGGAGTGATTTTCGAAGCGATTCTGAATCGGGCGCCGGTGTCGCCGGTGCGGTTGAATCCAGAGCTGCCGGCAAAGCTGGAAGACGTGATTAATAAGTCGATTGAGAAGGACCGGGAGTTGCGGTACCAGCATGCGGCGGATATGCGGGCTGATCTGCAGCGGTTGAAGCGGGATACGGATTCGAGCCGCAGCGCGGTGGTGGTGGAGGAGCCGGTTGCTGGACAGGGCGGCGGGAACGTGGCTGGATCAAGTTCAATCGCGCCGGCGGCGAGCGCGGCGTCGGTGGCGGCGGCTAGTCCTGCGATGTTGGCTACACCGCCGACTGGAATTGCAGTTGTAAGTGGAAGTTCCAGTTCCGGCGTAGCCGTTGCGCCAACGCCCACGACTCGCAGACGCTGGATGATGCCGCTGGCGACTGTCGCTACTCTAGTGATCGCGGGGATCGCATGGGGCACTTATTACTTTACCCATCGCGCGCCGAGTACGATTGATTCGGTGGCCGTTTTGCCGCTGGCCAACGCTACTTCGAATTCAGAAATGGACTATGGGTGATGGCGCGGAGCACCGTGTTTCGTTATCGGCAGGCGCAGCAGGATCCGCAACAGATCGGGCGGGATTTGAAGGTAGGGGCGGTAATCGTGGGGCGACTGTCGCAACACGGAGACATGGTTAACGTCGAAACCGAAATGGTGAACGTAAGCAACGGTACGCAGATCTGGGGCGAGCAGTACCGCCGGAAAGCTTCGGACATCGCGACCGTGCAGGATGATATTGCTTCGGATATTTCCGGGCAGTTGCGGCTGAAGCTGACGGGAGAAGAGAAGAAAAAGCTGGCAGAGCACGCCACCGAAAACAGCGAGGCTTACCAGCACTACTTGAAGGCCCGCTACCACCTGGAGAGGCGCACTCGCGAGAGCCTATACGCAGCGGTGGATGAGTTCAACCAGGCAATCAGTAAAGATCCGAATTATGCGCAGGCCTACGCAGGATTAGCTGATGCATACATGCTTCGGCTTGACCGGGGAATTATTCCTGCCAGCGAAGCAGGGCCAAAGATGCGCAGTGCAATACAGCGGGCATTGGAGATCGACCCTAATTTAGGTGCGGCGCATGCCGCCCTGGCGGTCGTGAAGGAAGAGGTAGATTGGGACTGGGCAGGAGCAGAGGCCGAGTATCGCAAAGCCATCGAACTAAACCCAAACGACGCGTTATCTCACCACTTCTACTCGATATTGCTGGAAAATCTGGTGCGTCTGCCAGAGAGCTGGAGTGAGAACCAGAAAGCCCTAGCGCTGGATCCAGCCTCGCCGCAGGCTAATGCCAATGAAGCAGGACTTCTTATCGACATGCACCGCTATGATGAGGCAATTAACGAGGTGAATAGACTCATTGCAGCCAATCCAGATTTTGCGGGCTACTATTTTACTCGGTCCGGCGCGTACTGGCATCTCGGAAATGAGGAAGCATTCGTGGCGGATTCCGTCATGGCTATGAGGAAAAATGGGCGTGCAGACAGAGCAGAAGCGTTCGCGGATGGATATAGAAAAGCTAAGCTGAAGGGCGCATGCACCGCGATGATCGATTTGTTGAAGCGCAACTCACAAACCGAATACGTCACGCCTTACGAAATAGCACTGCAATACGCGCTGATGGGCGAGCGTGAGCACACGTTCGAGTGGTTGGAGAAGGCTTATCAAGAGCGCTCGGGGCGCATGGAGTACATAAAAGCAGAAGACTTTCTTCAGCCGTTTCACTCTGATCCGCGCTATCTGGACCTGTTGCGGCGCATGGGGTTGCCGCAGTAGTGGAGATTCTTTTTAGAATGGACGTGCGGACCTGCGGCCGGGAGGCGGGTATCTGAATGGTCAAGCACCAAGATGGTAAAAGTGGGACGAGAAGGCAAAATACCGCACGTATTTAAAGCCCAGCTAAATAGGATGCGCACTGGCGGCGTGGAAAACGGTCCTTTTCTATTTCTATGCGTCATCGGCGGTCAAAGGCTTTTAACCGCAGAGATCGCCGAGGCGGCGCAGAGTTCGCGGAGAACATCTTCTGACTGACCTTCAGTTTTTTCGTGAGAATTAAAAGGCATGAGCGTGGAAGGAAACGGAAATCGAGGGCCGAAAATCTACGTGAGCCTGAGCGGACTGCCGCTCACCTTTGATCTGCAGTGGCCTTTTCACAAGTCCACTTCGGGGTCGGATTTTTGGGTGTTGCATGGCGATATCCGGCTGGAGGCGTCGGAGGGCCTGCATGCTCCGGTGTCGGTGAACGTCTCTGCCACGGTGCGCGAGGTAATGCCATCGCTGGAACCGAAAGACGCTGAGGCGCCGGTGATCAATGCGCTGCGCAAGGAGGTTGACCGGCGGCAGATTGAGTTTTTGAAGTCGGGTAAGTTGCTGCCAGTACACTTTTCCAGCCGTTACTATGATTTCAGGCGCGGCAAGTGGGCGTTCGGAACGGTGGGCGATGAAGAGGCTGTTCGGCTGATAGAACGAAAGATGTTTTGGCAGACACGCGCCAGTGGCGGTCCGGTGTGGATGGCGGATCCGACGGAGGCCCTGTACCTGGGGACTGCGACGGAGCATTTGCTGAAGTTAGCGGCGGGGTTGGAGCGCGAAGGCTTAATCAAAATGGCGGGCGAGTATGCGACGGCTGCTTCTGCAATGATGGGTCAGCATGATAAG
>QIAS01000075.1:5685-9151 GCA_003225615.1 Acidobacteriota bacterium
TCGAGGGCGTTAGGCTGGCGGCGTTGAAGGAGTTAGAGAAGAAGCATGAATTTGAGCGAGGTTAGGGGTTTTGGTCAGGCACGAGCATCTGTTCTCATCGGTTTGTGGGTCATTATTCACCTAGTGCCCGGCTCCTGCGTGGGGCAGGAGAGTAGTCAGCTCCCGGATGCGCCGAGTGCGGTTCAGCCTTTCGCCAGCTTCTTCCACGACGGTCAAGAAAACAATCCCGCAAAGGCTAAGAGCGAGTCTACCCTGGAGAAAGCCCGTGTCCCCATCGTTTGGCTCATTGGCCCGTACATCCCTCCAGAAGGTCCTTTGCAGCCGCTTACGAACTCAGAGAGGACGGAGGTATATTTTCGACAAACCTTTCTGACCGCGGGTTCATACCTGGCCAGAATGTTCACGGCGGGAATAGATCAGGCGCGGGGTGTTCCCTACCAATGGGGCGGCGGAATGCCGGGGTACGGCCGGCGTTTCGGTTCGCGCTACGGGCAATTCGTCATCGCGAACACGCTGCAGACGGTCGGGAATGCGGCGCTAGGTTACGAATCGCGCTATGACCTCTGTCGCTGCACCGGGTTGTGGCCCCGCACCCAGCATGCGGTGGCTCGCAGTTTCGTTACTTATAACCGCACCGAGCAGGAGCGTCGCAGGGTCGTTCGGGGCGGGGATGATTTCGGCTACCTGGCTTCCTGGACCTCGCAATAAGTGGGCGGAAGGCACGTACAGTGCCTTGTTTCAGGCGGGGATTGGGAGCGGCTATAACGTGGTGAGTGAGTTTGCTTTGGATATTTTGAAGAAGATGGGGATCAAGAAGCGGTAACGGTTCTCAAAGCGGGAAAGTCTTCCCGAGGTTCGCTCGGCTTAATTACTAATAAAACTCTTCTATAGCCGCAGCGCCTAAAGGCGCGATTCACAATGCCGCTTCCGGCGATCGCTAAAGCGATGCCCTGATACGAACCTTCTACTATCGCTTCCTACTCCTTCTTCATAGTGTCTATGAGCGCATAGAGCTGGCTGCGATCGACTACCTCAACGAAGGGTTTGCCGTGGGTTTTGTTGCTGACCACGTAGATAGTGGGGGTGTGCTCAAGTTTGAGGCTGGAGCCAAGATCGCGATCGGTGGTGACTTGGGCGGCTAGCTTGCCTTGGGGATCGACCACGAAGGGCAAGCTGATTTTGTGCTCGGCGCCGAATTTTTCGGCGAAGGCGTGCAGATTATCCTTGTTGATTTCGAGCTGGTGCGCGAAACACTGGTCGCGGAACTCGTTGCCGATTTTCTTGGAGTGAGTATCGAAGTAGCGGGCGAGCACCGCGGCCTCGAACGACCACTTATGGAAGGCCAGCGGGAAATCGTGGCGGACGACCGGTATATTGTAGGTTTTCGAGGCTTCTTCCAAGAGGGGAGCGGCGCGGGCGCAGTCGGGACATTCCAGATCTTCGAAGATCACGATGGCGACCTGCGCTCCCTTCGGAGGCTTCAGTACCGTGGCCGGGGTGTCCTGGGCGGCGGCGCGCAGGGTTAGGACTAGGACGACTACGGCGAGCAGGGCTGAATTCTTTCTCATAAGTTATTGGATGCGGAGTTCGCGGCGTTTTTGCCGCCGGATGGTTTTCATGGTAACCGATCTCGGCAGGTGGTGGAAGCCGGGGTGCTGCAGGGCGGACAGGAGTGTCCGCCCCACACGGTACCGCTAGTAGCGGAAACGGTATTTCAGTTGAACAGAGAATTCACGGGGGTTGGCGTAGTGCGTGCCTCCGAAGGTGTTGCTGTTATCCAGCAGGTAGTGGTTGTTGGTGAAATTGAGGGCGGTGAGGCGGACGCTCCAGTTCTCCCCAAACAATTTTCCCAGCGACAGATCATACGACGTGTGCGAGGGCAGGTGGTTGGGGCCATTGCCATCGAGGAAACCGGAGCCGTAGGAGACATCGAAGGCGGCCCAGGTGCGGCGCGGGAGGTCGAGATTGATGCCGGTGCTGAGAGTATCGCGCTGGTCGTGATCGAGGAAGAAGTAGTTGTTGCTGTCGGGGGGCGAGAAGTCCGTTAAGCCTCCGCTGACACCCCCGCGGCCCTCCGCATACTGGTGCGAATAGGCGAGATGCCACTGGGCATGAGCGGCTATGCGGGGAGAAGTGGCAGTGAACTCCCATCCGTGGACGCGGGCGCGGTCAATGGTCAGCGGGAAGAAGATGTTGGAATTGCCGAGCACATCGTGGTCGAAGTAATCTTTCGCTGCGGTGCGGAAATTGTCGACGTCGAAGCTCCAGCCGGCAACGGGGATGGTTAGCCCGAATTCGCGTTGTTCATCGCGCTCGCCTCGCAGTGGCAGGAAACCGAATCCTTGTTGTGCGGCGATGTCGAGCAGAGGTCCAGATACGGTTAACAGCGGCGGGGCCTGGTAATAGCGTCCCCAGAAGGCGCGCCCTACCCACTTCAGTTTGGGGATTTGGAGGGCAGCTCCGATGCGAGGGTCGGCAGCGTTTTCGCTGATGGAGCCGCCGAAGTGAGTCAGTCGAACACCACCATTGAAAGTAAGCCAGCCGGTCATTCTGTACTGATCTTCGAGAAAAATAGTCTGCACATTGCCCCAGATCGTTTGCCGCTGCCGCAAGGGCGCATTGCTGCGGTCGCTCGTGACGACGCCGAAGAATTGATTGTCTCGCTCGCCCAATACCTGTAGTCCGGCGCGAGTGGTGTGCTTTCCGTGTGTGGCGGCGAGAGACACTAGTCCGCCAATGTAGTTGGAGCCGCGATCATCTTCGGGGATGACAGGCGTGTCAATAGGACCGCCGAGATAGTGCGTCCGGTTGAAATGGTAGAAGGGCGAGACTGTGAGCACGGTTCCCTGCCCAATGGTGTGCAGCCACGACAAGTTGGCGAATGCGTCGCGCTCGTCTTCTACATCGCGAATACCGGAGGCTTGCTGGTCGGGCGTGTTGGGCACCTGGTAGTGATCTCCGCGAATGGAAGTGACCAGTCGCAGCTGATCGGCGGGAGTTTTATTAAAGATGACGGATCCGAATGTGCCCAGGCCGGCCGCGAGATCGTGATTGATTTGCTGGCTGGGAGTTTCCAGGCCAAGATCGGTGCGGTAGCCGGAGAGGCTTCCGTAATAGGCGAAGCGTTGGGTGTGGTCGCCGAAGCTGATCTGGTCGTTGGTGTTGTTGTAACTGCCATAGCTGGTGACCAGCTCGGCCTGGCGGTTGCGCTCGAACCCCGAGCGCGTGACTACGTTGAAGACGCCATAGGTGCGGTCGCCGTATTCGGCGTTGTAGCCTCCGCGCTGCACTTCGAGGTAGTCGATGTCTTTGGGATCGAACTGCGGGCCAACGTTGGAGGCGATGTTGGTGTTGGGGACCGGCACGCCGTCGAGCAGCCAGGAGACCTGGTGGCCTCCGCGGATGTGGAGCTGGTCATGAATCATGTAGGCTCCCGGCGTGTAGTCAGTGATCATGGCGAGGCTGT
>QIAS01000075.1:9159-10035 GCA_003225615.1 Acidobacteriota bacterium
AGGTCGTGGACGATTCGGGATTTACCGTTAGCGGCTGGTCGGTGACTTCGACGGTCTCAGTCGTGCGTGCCACAGCGAGGCCGAAGTGCAGCTTGGCTTCGCGGCCGGAGGCCAGGACCAGCTTTTGTTGTTGCGGGGTGAAGCCTGGCATTTCTACGGTGACCTGGTATTCGCCGACTGGGACGGCGTCGAAGTGGAATTCACCAGCGTCGTTGCTGGTGGCGGTTTGACTCCAGTCGGAGTTCTGGGCGCGCAGCGTGACTTGGGATCCCTGGACGGGACGGTGTTGCGGATCGTGGATGAGTCCGCGAACTGAACCGAATATCGTGGCGCTCGCGGTGACGGCGAGCAGGAGGACCGTACAGACCA
The DNA here is from genome assembly GCA_003225615.1 of Acidobacteriota bacterium. Taxonomy (GTDB): domain Bacteria; phylum Acidobacteriota; class Terriglobia; order Terriglobales; family Acidobacteriaceae; genus QIAS01. The sequence continues at coordinate 9,529 of QIAS01000075.1, forward strand.
GAATTCTCATGAATTCTCCAAGCCGGTTAAGGTGGACGCCGTCGCAGCCGAGCTTTGCTCGGCATGGACGGGCGAGGCGCCCGTCCCCACGCGTGCAGTCCTCCGGCGGGGGGATTTAAGCTTTTTGCTGACGAATCAGGCTAGGGAGAACTCAGGTGGTCCCCGGACGGTGTGGGCGGCGGCCAGGTCAGCCGCAGCAGAGTAGTTGGTTATGGGGGACAGGATGCGCCTTGTGTGATGGCTGCGGTTGGGCCCAGTGAGTTAACGAAAGGGCTCGGCAGCAACTGTGCTGAGCACAAGATGGGGCGTAGATAGCTAGTCCGTCAGAATCGGTGGGGAGCGTGTTGTGACAGTGGGGCTTCTTGAGAACGCAGCAGGCGTGCCGGGGCTGGGCGGAGAGCGCCAGTGCTACGGGGCTGAAAGTCCCGAGCAGCAGAACAAGGAGCAGGAGTCTGGCGGTCAGGCGACGCATATTCCGGTGTGCCCCACACCCCACTAACAGAGATC
>QIAS01000076.1:0-3535 GCA_003225615.1 Acidobacteriota bacterium
TGAAGTAAGTACCTCCGCCCGCACAGGCCGCGTCAAGACAATTCGGAATCAGCCACGGTTTCACCGATCCCACCGCGATGTTCACCGACCCTCCCGCGGGATTGAAGGCCTCGGCGCTAGCGGTCGCACTGACGCTGCCCGCCCCTGCTCCCCAGATTCTTCCAAAGAAAGTAGGGAGGCCCGCGCGCTGGACCGTTACAGTGACCTGAGGATTCTCTGAAGTCGTTCCGACCAGGTCATGACTGAAATCGCAGGTGACAGCCTGAAGCGTCGCCACCTGGCCTACGACCGAGTTTTGGGATAGCGACGACTGTGCCGCCTGGTTTGCGGCGGCGGAGTTTGTGGTTCCGCCAGCGACCGTTGCACATAATTGAGACTGAGTGATAATCGAGGAGTTAGATGTATAGCCGGAAAACACAAACATTTTGGCTGCGGCCAGGGCAGCAGCATCAGCGGCTCTCTGGGTTTCAGCCTTAGCCGTATACAGCGCTACCAGATCTACAGCCAGGGCAGCCATGCCCAAGATACTGATCATGGCGATCGCCACCAGTAAAATGGTTATGCCACGTTCGCCTTCGCGTCCTCTCGAGAACCGTGCCAAAAGCATCCCTCAGTTCAAATTCTGCATGACTGAAACGGCCGTCAGTGGCGTCGTGCTCGAATAGCTGGCGCCCGGTACCATTAAGACGACTACGGTATTAAATTGCCATTTGTATGGGTAAACAAGTGTGACGCTGGTCGCTTCGACCGTCTGATTTGACGTGTAGGGACTGCTGAGACTGACGGTAAACGTGGCACCCCGATCAATCGTAAGCGTAAGCGATCCCGAGCAACTTCCCGTGGAAGTGAATGTCCATGCCAGCCCAGTTGGCGCCGGTGCGAGGGCTGTGCCAAGACCGCAATCTTTCACATTGGCCGCAGCAAGGTAGTGGTCGACCGCGTCGCGGATCGCGCAAACTGAAGTGGGGGCGCCGCATCCTCCGCCAGGAGTATATGAAAGGTCCCTCGTCGGCTGGTTCGATGCTGTGCGAGCACCTTCCCGCGCGGCATTTGCAATTTTTTGCTTGATTCCGAAAGCCGAGCCGAAATCAAATATGCCAACCACAAAGACCACCAGCAAAGGCAGAGCCACGGCCAGCTCGACGATCTGAGAGCCTCGAACATCGCCCACCAGCTTCGCGCTGTTGATCTGCAGAGCCATGTCAATACTCCACCTGGCTTTGCGCAGAGGCCGGGATCTTCGGAGCTGGCAGGTTGCTAAGCCCCAATCGGAGGTTGAATAGATACGCGGCGCTCACTCTGGTACCTAGAATTGGGCTGGTTCCACAGGTCGGGGGAGTGGACGAGCCACATCCCGCGACGACACCCGTTCCGCAGGTAAGAGGAACGTTCGTGCAAATTTGCAAATTGAAAGCCGGTCCAGTCGATGGACTAACCGTGGTCGTGCATACGGGCGCGATCGCTGGCGTGCAGATGTACGGAGGCGCATAGGCCTGCAAGCTCGCGGGATCCAGATGGTCCACCGAGAGAATGTTCTGCACGGTGTCAGCAATAGCTTGGTTGGTGGCGGCCGCATTACCACACGTCGAACAAGTATTATGAGTGGCAACGAGGACACCTTCCTTCACCGCACGCGCGAGGGTGCTGGAAATGTTGAAGGCGCGCCCAAACCAGAAAATGGCCAGCATCAGAAGGAAAACGAGAGGCAGCACGAGTGCCGCCTCCACGATTTCGGTGCCGCTGGCATCATCTACGAATTTTCGGAAAAGTGTCAACTAACAACTCGCATCGCCTGACCGGCTTCGTAAAGTATCGCCGTTAACGCCACAGCCACGCCAAAAGGCACTTTCAGCGCCTCCGGATTATCCAATGTCAAGTCCTGTCCGGGCATCCGCAATCTAACGAGTGCGGCCAGCATGCGGCCAATATTGCGCACCGCCTGGCGGGTACGGCCTTTGTAAACGATGAGCACCAGCGCCATGGCACCTGCCACGAAAACCGCTGCCAGCAAGACCGTCACTAGCGACCCGGGGCCGAGAAACGCTCCCAGCGCACCGACCAGCTTCGAATCGCCGGCGCCCAGGCTTCGCAGCGCCACGAAAGGCAGCAGCAAAGCCAATCCCAACAATGCGCCGAGCAGGGAAGCCTTGGCTCCCTGCCAACCCGAGGCCAGGGTATTAACCGCAACGCCAACCACCAGTCCCGATACGGTCAGCCAATTGGGAATGCGCCGGTAACGCAAATCCATCCAGCCTGCCACGATCGCCAGAAGCGAAGTTAGGACCCAGACCGCTTCCTTGATCACGCTGGCCGCCGCGGCATGGTATTTCCTTTACCTCTGACACGGCGGGTAGACAATGTTCCCGCCACAAAACGCGCTTGCTTTGGAGTCACTTGTTGGGAGGGTACTTTAAACTCCGAATAATGCCCGCAGGCGGGCGACTGCGCGAATTTTCACATAGCCGAAGGGGCAAGTCAATGGTGCCGGAAGTCCGCTGTCCTAGTCTGACACAAAGTTTTCTTCCCAATCCTCGCGAGAGGACTTTGCGTCGTTTGCGGTCAAAAGCGAAAGCTCTTAACCGCGAAGGACGCAAAGGATGGCCAAGAGCGCAAAGAAAAAGGCCCGATTTCCTGGGCCTCTTTCACACTTTTCGAACTAGCCTAGCGATTCATGACGTGTGCGGCATTGCGCTCGGCGACGATCTTCTTGGCATTTTCCGCCAATTGCCTCGCCTGCGGCAGTAAATCCAAGCCCTTCAGCACTTCCGGATCGGTTTCCGCGCGTACTTTCAGGCCCTCTTCCTGTCCAAACGCATCCACGAAAATTTCGCTTTTGATGCTGGAGCGCAGCCATTCGTTGTTCTCCAGCAGGTCAGCCTCGGTGTAAGGAATCTTCTCCTCATCCAGAAACTTGCGGAAGTCCTGCATGAGGGCGTCATCCACCTCAAAATTCTTTGAAGGATGATGGTTCATGGTGTACCGCTTAGCGAAATTGAAGAAAGCGTAATGCTGCAGCAAAGAGTCCTGGAAGTGATTGCTTTTCGGAGTTGTGATCTTGAAGTCGGGCGTGATTCCCCCGCCGCCGTACACGGTGCGCCCGCTGTCGGTAAGCTTCACTTCGCGGTTGCCGTTCCCGTTGCCGTTCTCTTCGGTGTCGCGATTGTAATAGTAGTCATAGAGCGATACACCGGTGTAATCGCGTTGTATCAAGCGACCACTCGGCGTGTAGTACTTTGCTGTGGTTAGCGCCAGCCCCGTGTTCTCGGACAGGGGATAGACGGTCTGCACCAGGCCTTTTCCGAAAGTAGTTTCGCCGGCAATCAGGCCGCGATCGTGATCCTGAATCGCGCCAGCGACAATCTCAGCCGCCGAAGCCGTACCGCGATTCACCAGCACCACCAGCGCATACTCCTTGCCGCCGTTACCGTGGGAAGCAACGTAACGCTTTTCCGGAGAAGACCGTCCGTGGTGAGAAACGATGACCGCCCCCTTGCGCAGGAACTTGTCGGCCACTCCAACCCCTTCGCTGAGCAGT
>QIAS01000076.1:3578-4125 GCA_003225615.1 Acidobacteriota bacterium
GTGCTCGGTTGTCTCCTGGAAGCCGGAGATGTGCATATAACCGATGCCGGGACGAATCAGGAAATGCTGGTCCACGCTGTAGCGAGGAATCTCGTCGCGAACAACATTAAATTCCAGGGGCTTGTCGGTGCCTTCGCGCAAAACTGTGATGCGAACCGTGGTCCCCTTCGGTCCCTTCAGCAGGTCGGCCACGTCAGACGTGCTCATGTTGTCGGTGGCTTTGCCATCCACGGCGATGATGATGTCCCCAGGATGAATGCCGGCGCGATAAGCGGGCGTGCCGACAAATGGCGCAATCACGATGACTTTATTGTTGCGCGGGCCCACCGTCATGCCCACGCCGTAATACTTGCCGCGCTGCTCCTCGCGGAGCAGGGAATACGACTTGGGATCGAAAAAGTTCGAATGCGGATCGAGCGCGTGCAGCATTCCCGGGATCGCCCCGTTGTAGATGGCCTTCTCCGGGTTCACGGGCTCGGCATAGTTGGACTCGACGACCTCGTACACCTGAGTGAACTGCTTCAGGCTGTCTTTAACGTCGGAATCG
>QIAS01000077.1 GCA_003225615.1 Acidobacteriota bacterium
GATTTGAGAAACAGCCGAGAGCCCGCTTTTCATTCAACAATCACAATCAACAATTCACACCGCTATTTCGGGCGTAGCCTCGAGCAGGCTCCGGCTGTAGGCATGCTTCGGCTCTTCCGTAATTTCGGTTGTCGAGCCCACCTCTACAATTTTGCCTCGATACATCACTGCGATTCGCGTCGCCAAATAGCGCACCACCGGCATGGAATGAGAGATGAAGAGGTAGGTGAGTCCAAACTCTCGCTGCAGTTGGGCAAGCAGGTTTACGATCTGTGCGCCGACGCTCACGTCCAGCGCGGAAACGGGTTCATCCGCGACGATGAACTTTGGCTTTAAGGCCAGGGCGCGGGCAATTCCAATGCGCTGCCGTTGGCCTCCGCTGAACTCATGGGGAAAGCGTTGCGCTGCAGACTCGTCCAGACCGACCGCCCGCAGCAGTTCGGTGGTGCGGACGCGGCGCATAGAACGGCTCATGGGCTCGTGGACGATAAGAGGCTCGGCGATGACGTCTTCGACGCGAAAGCGCGGGTCGAGCGATCCGAACGGATCCTGAAAAATAATCTGCATATCGCGGCGATACCGCCGCATATCGCTGCCGCTGGCCACGAGCAGGTCTCGTCCGTCAAAACGAATGCTGCCTGAGGTCGGCTCGATCAGCCGCAGAGCCAGGCGGCCCAATGTGCTCTTGCCGGAGCCGGACTCGCCGACCAGGCCGAGCGTTTCTCCGGCTTCAATCTCCAGCGAGACATCGTCGACTGCACGGACTTCGCCCTTGGCCCCGCCGCCGAAAATGGATTCTCCAAGCGGAAAAACCTTGGCCAGGTTGCGGATTTCAACAAGAGCCATGCGCGAATCTTAACAAACCACGTGGCGCCGGGCGCCGTTCGGCTGCGCTCAGGGCACTCTCTTCCGTTCCTTGCCGAGCAAAGCTGCAGTTCTTCCGCAACTTCGCATTCAAACTACTGGAGCGCAATCATCGGTACGGCAATGATTGCAGCCACCATCCCCGCGGTCTTCCAGCGAGTGAAATGTTCTTTGAGGATCATGCGAGCCAGCAGCACGGTGACCGCGGGATATAGGGATGTCAGCACGACCGCGGCATCCAGTCGGCCAGTCTGGCTTGCTCGCACGTAAAGCGCGGTGCCACTGACATCCAGGCATCCGGCCAGGATGCCCATAATGATTCCCTTGCGTTCAATCTTCTTCTCGGCGTTGCTGGCCAGCACAATCACCAGCACCAGGACAAGCGACGCCAAACGCGCCAGAGCCGCAGACCACAGGGCAGAACTCTCGCGGGTCTGCTTCATGCACAGGAAAAATCCGGCAAAGCCAAAGCCTGCCAGGACAGCCAGCGAGAGTCCTTCCGGACGAGCTATACCATCCTCCGGCCTGGAAATCAGAAAGATTCCAAGCACTGCCAAGGCAAAGCCGGCCAGCTGAATCGCATGGGGCAGGCCTTCGGTGAAAATCGCAAAGATCACCGGAATCGCCGCACCCAGCACAGCCGAAACCGGAGCAGTGAGGCCCATCTTCCCGCTGGCCAGCGCCCGATAAAAGACGGCGAGGGCGGCGCCTCCGCTGGCTCCTCCGGCAATCGCCCACAACGCTGCGTTTCGAGAAGGGTAAGGGGCGTGAGCTAACACGGCGAGGGTGGTCATCAAGATCAATCCGCCGGTATGGGCGTACGCTGCCAGCACAAAAGCGTTAGCCCGCTTGGCGGCATATCCGCCGACAAAGTCGCCCACGCCCCAGCAAAAGACCGTGGCCAAGCCATAGCTCGCGAAGAGGAATGGAGAGGACATCAGTGTGAACAGATGAGATTAGCATGTCGAATCGCTTCACTTGCTGCATGTGTAATTTGAAACGGAATTTGCTGGATGATGTCTTATGGCAGTGCTGCGCCAGGCAGTTTCATCCTCGGGCGCCCCGGTGGAATCAGGGTCGTGGGCCGTGATAAAGGCGGAATTGCACCTCGACATTGATCTGCACCGCCACGGGTTGGCCATCCTTGAGGGAAGGTTGGAAACGCCACTGCTTCACCGCCTTGATCGCCTCTTCATCCAAACCGCGAACCAGAGATTGCGCGACTTTAATGTCGCGCGGAAGTCCATCGGCACCGACAATCATCCGTAGAACAACTGTGCCCTGGATGCGGCGCTTGCGTGCGCCGTCATCATATTCCGGATCAGGAGTGTAAATTGGCTTGGGAGGACTGACGCCGCCACCTACGCGGAACACGCCGCCGCCTGGTTCGAGATTTTTGCCGGCCAACCGAATTGATACTTCGAACGTCATCTGCGCGATCCCGGGCTTTTGGCCGGATTCCGCATTCGTCAACTGCAGGGATTCGATTTTGAACGAGCCCAGCCCATCTCTGGTGATCTGCTCAATTTGTTCTGCTGTCGCGGCACCATTCCCTGCCGGGGATATGGAGCGTCCCACCTCGACCGAGAATATAATTTGTCGATTCTTCAACTCACTGGAGTCGGTCTTACTCGCGTCTGTTTTCCCCTCTTTCTGTTGAAATTGCTGTGCCTCAATAAGCAATGGATTGAACCCAATGACCGGTTCACTAAACTGCGCCAGGTTATCCGCGCGACCGCGATCCGTAACTGCAATTTGCCACCCTTCATGGACGGGCAGAAGTGCAAAGGTCAACCTTGGAGTGAAATCGCAGTGGTAAGCACCACCAGCCCGTACTTCTCCCGAAAATGAGAGAAGCACCGTGCGGCCCGCGCCGGTACTCTGTCGGACGGCGCACTCATCCTCGACCGGTGCCGGCCGTGCTGGTGTCCCATTCGTCTGTGAGGGAAGTCGCCCAACAAACAACGCCAGGATCGCGAGAAAGAAGTAAGCGCGTCGGAGAGGCATCCGCTTGAGAAACGCTGAAGGCGCGCCCGATTCTAGCATGGGAAAGCGGAGGCTGATCTTGCGGATTGACGGAATGACGATCTCGCGGTTAGTACGATGAATCGCTTCTTCTACTAGGGACCGGGTACTCGCTACCCGGCACTAATGATAGAATTTTCATAAGCATTCCTTCACTCCCGAGAGCCCAGGTTTGACCGAACTCGCACCTTCGATTCTTTCGGCTGATTTCGCCCATTTAGCGGACCAGGTCCGCAGTGTGACCGAAGGCGGCGCCACCCTGGTGCATGTGGATGTGATGGACGGGCATTTTGTGCCTAACATCACCATTGGGCCGCCAGTGGTTAAGTCCTTACGCAAGGTCACCGATTTGCCTCTTGACTGTCACCTGATGATCGAGAATCCCGACCAGTACATCCCTGATTTTGTACAAGCCGGAGCGGACTGGATTT
>QIAS01000078.1 GCA_003225615.1 Acidobacteriota bacterium
TGGAGACGTAGAGGTTACCATCTCGCCCGAAGGTCATAGGGGTCGCCGTCAGAGTCTGTGGCGTACTCACGAAGCCTGTCCAGTACATCCTATACTCTCCAACTCCTCATGCAGGCGAACCAATTGTCCCCAAGCCTCAACCGTTCCTTTGCTACGCCTCAAAAGCAAAAACCGCACTTCCGCGGGCCTGGATTGAAACCTCACACCAATTTCGTGAGCAAATCTGACGAAATACTCAAAACCCACAATAAGACAAAATCGGAAGAATGCTAGTAGGTCTTGGTTTCGAGCAATCAGGTAAATCCGATTTCCGACAGAATCTTACCCAAGCGGGGATCCGCTTGCAGCCGCGCGGTGTAGGGCCAATAGAACATCGGTGCGAGTTGATTGCGAGAAGGGTCGCGGATTTCGGCAGCCTCCCGCGCATGGCGAAGGGCATCGTCTTGTAATCCCGCAGCCGCAGCCGCAATCGCCAAATGCGTAGGTTGAACATAACCACGTCGTGCCCGTGCGATCAGTTCCGCATAGAGTCCCTGCGCATCTGCAGGTCTGTTCCAATCAGCGAAGGTCGTGGCAAGAGTCGCCATTGCCCAAGGATGGCGGCCCGACATAGCCAATGCGGTCTCGCCAACGGCGACGGATTCCTCAAAGCGGCGGTTTACGTGCAAACCAATGTGAAGACACCAACGTGCATAAAACGAATCAGGATCGAGTTCGACAGCGTGTTGCAGGATGGGGAGTGCCTCGGCATATCTGGGGTTAAGGACGCAGGTGAGACCGAGTGTAGTATTGGCATAAGCAGACAGTGGATCAGATTCCACTGCCAGCTTGGCTTGGGTTACTCCCTCCTCAAGCCGGCCAACCGCTATCTGGAGGTAGAACAAAGCATACCAGCAACGTGCTTGGGTGTAGCGAGGATTCAGTTCCAGCGCGCGAAGAAACTCTCGTTCGGCCGCGGGCTTATCCCAGAGGTCCATTAAATAGGCGTATGCCAGGGCACAATGGGCTTCCGCTAATGAAGAGTCGAGGGCCACAGCGCAGCGAGCGGCTTCGGTACCCTTTGGCATGCTTGCTTCCGGACGGAAAAATCCGTAATTGCCAAGGACGGTATAACAGTCTGCCAGCCCTGCCCAAGCCAGCGCATACTGGGGATCGAGCGTGGTGGCTCGTTGGAAGCACTCTAGTGCTCGGCTCATCCTCCAACCCCGCTTGTATAGAAGAGCGCGACCTTCAACATAAAGTTGATAGGCCTCCAAATTCCTTGTGCCGGCTTTGACTAAAGGCTCATCGCGGTCACGGTCGAGCGTTACCTTCAGGCGAACAGCGATGGTGCGGGCGATCTCATCCTGAATGTCAAAGACGTCTTTCATTTCCCGATCGTAACGCTCCGACCAGAGCTGATAACCGTCCGCAACCTTTTGCAATTGGGCCGTAATGCGCAAACGATTACCTGCCTTACGCACGCTGCCCGTCAATACGTTACGCACGTTCAGTCGTTCCCCGATGATCCGCAGGTCCACGTGCTTCCCCTTGAAGGAAAAGGCAGAAGTTCGTGCCACTACGTGTAATTGCTCAATCTGCGCCAGAGCATTGATGATTTCTTCCGTGATGCCGTCGGCAAAGAATTCGCTCTCCGGATCGGTGCTCATATTGGTGAATGGCAGAACCGCGACTGAAGCATCCAGCGTAGCGCCCAGATCTAAGGTGTGGGGTCCAGAAAAAACTTCCATGCGCAGGCGAGCCAGGTCCTCGCGCAAGTCGCGTACCGATAAGTACCGCTCGTCTACTTGTTTTGCAAGGCAGCGCTCAATGACCCTACGCAAACCGACGGGCACATCGCTTCGCAGTTCAGTGACGGTGGGTGGAGTGTCTCGCAGGATGGAAGATATCAATTCCGCCGAACTCTCAGCGTGGAATGGCCGACGGCCAGTTGCCATCTGATAGAGAACCACTCCAAGAGAAAAGATGTCACTGCGAGCATCCAGCTTCTGTCCTTGTACCTGTTCAGGAGACATGTAGGGAATCGTGCCCATGACCACTCCCGTTCCTGTCAAAGAGTGAGTCTGGAAATCGGGGTACTGCGCCCCGGCGAATTCTGTTATTTTTGCGAGTCCGAAGTCTAAGACCTTGATGCTTCCCCGGTTGTCGATCATGATATTGCGCGGTTTTATATCGCGGTGAATGATGCCCTTGTCGTGGGCGGCGGATAGAGCCTCACTGAGCGGTATTGCAAGATCAAAGAACTTCTCCAAAGGCAGGCCATTTTCAGGAATGACCCGTTCCAGGGTTTCACCCTCAACCAGTTCCATGGCAAGAAAGTGAATACCAGCGGCTTCTTCAATCGCGTGAATAGTCACAATATGGGGATGGTTGAGACTGGCAGCCACCCGCGCCTCGTGCTGGAAACGCCGCAACCGTTCAGGATCCGATGAAAGAAAAGAAGGCAGCACCTTGATAGCCACGTCGCGGTGCAGGCGAAGATCCCGTGCGCAATAGACTTCGCTCATTCCTCCGGAATCGAGCTGCGCGAGTATCTCATAGTCTCCGAGACGGAACCCTGCTGTCAGGGTTGCCGTAGGTCCGGAAGGTTGCTTGCCGCTTAGTTCAGCCGCCGCGTCCCAAACGTCTTGAACAAGATCGCGCGCCACCGCCCGCCGGCTGGCGCTCAGACCCGCAGTTTCGTTTTGCGAGTTCGTGGAGACTGCCGAAGGAGAAGCTGACTTGAAAACCCACGCTGTAGCCGCACGCTTGCCTTCGGCTTCCGCCAGCAAAGACTCAACTTCTGCGCGCAGAGATTCGTCTCGGCCGCAGGCATCATTCAGAAACGCAATACGCTCAGGCGCTTCGCGTCCCAAGGCTAAGCCGAATAATTCTTTTATCTTTTGCCAACGCTCGGGTGTCAAAGACGCCTTCCCAGTGGTGCCAGCTGCAAGGTTCGGTTGCGAGTTGGCCGGTTGAGGCTGAGTTGCCCGGTTCATGATCCCCCATAGGAAACCCCGGGTCCAAGGAGTTTATAAATATGAAGCTGAGTCTAAAGTAGACGCCGGCAGGACCCCAGGTTCGGGGCAGTATATACCTATTTCGCGGCGCAAACGCAGATTTTGGGCTAGATCTTGTCGCGCAAAGTACGACATCGTACACAACTCCGATCTACACTGCAGCTTCCATGATCCTTTTCGTGCGTAGATCGCACGTTAGCTACGGAGGAACATATGTACGCATGACACTGGGTTGTCGCATGCCGCGGTCA
>QIAS01000079.1:0-1536 GCA_003225615.1 Acidobacteriota bacterium
GAAGGGCAAAACCTTTCGTTCGGTTTTTCAATTCCACTGCTTTGTGCTCCACGACAATCTCCATTCAACAATCAAAATCAACAATCAAAAATCAATAATCAACGATTTGCCTCACACAATGTACTTCGTGAATGGTGTCGGTGCGGTGATATCCATCACCGCCGGTTGTCTGTCCTGGGTTCGGGATGGATCAGCACGCGGAATAGCTCTGGGGCCTCTTGCTTGAAGCGGATTTCGAGGGCCGTCGAAGTGTCGTGGACGCGGGAGAGCGGGAGGTCGTCGGACATGGTGCAATGACAGGAGACGTAGAGGCGGTCCCGCACCCTTTTAACTTGGATGTCGTGCATGTCGAGGACTTCCGGAAAATGAGCGGCGATGGCTTTCAGACGCCGCTCCAGCTTGGCGTCACGCACGATCTCGTCTCCGGTTTCTATGGTTGAGGGCTCGCTCTCAATGTGGGTGAGGATAGAAGAAATTTCCGGGACATCCCTCCGGATCTCCGACTCCAGCTTGGTAACTTCCTCATGGGCGTCTTTCAGCGACAAGCGCTCATCCAGTTCGAGATGTTGTTCGACGTGCAGCTTTCCTTCCAGGTCCTGCACGCTGACGTCGTGGACGTTGAGGTTGTTGCGGGTCGCGACGGCGCGGATGCGGTCAAAAATATTTTCCGAGCGCAGGGCGCGGGGGCTGGAATGTACCATGACGTCGGCGTCGGGAAGGATCTGGTGCACGGTCGGCCACCTGTTCGGAACGCTGAAAGGTCACATTGCGTGACAGCCCGACGGAAAGATCGGCGAAATAGCGGTTTCCGGCGCGGCGGATGCGAATACGATCGACTTCGAGGACGCCTTCGACTTTGGCAACCGCATCGAGAATGCGGTTGCGCACGCCCGCGGGAGCGGCATCCAGCAGTGCATCGATGGTTCTGCGGGCCAGGCGCCAGCTGACGTAAACCACGACTCCGGCCACAACCAAGGCGGCAATGGGGTCGGCGGCACGCAACCAACCCAAGTGATATGTATGGCCCAGTTGCACCAGGATCAGGCCGATGACGACGACCCCGCTGGACCAGATGTCGGTGGAGAAATGTAACGCGTCGGCTTCCAGCGCCTGACTGTCGTATTTGGAAGCAATTTTCCCCAGGGCTCGTGACCGCCAATAATCGACGCCCATCGATAAGAACATGACAACGAAGGCCGCGAGCGTCGGCTCGATTTCTACATGGTGGTAGAAGAGGCGTCGAATGGCTTCGTAGATGATCCAGACGCAGGTGAGCAACAGCAGGCCGGTCTCGATAAAGGCAGAGAAATTCTCTACCTTGCCGTGGCCGTACTGGTGATCGGCATCGGCCGGCTTGTCGGAAACGCGTACCGAGAAAAAGGTAATTATGGCAGCGATCAGGTCAAGGCCGGAGTGGGCCGCTTCGGAAAGAATGCCCAAGCTGCCGGTGGTGACGCCTACGATTATTTTCAGCAGCGTGATCGCAATAGCTGCCAGAACGGAGTTGCCGGCCACAGTCCGCTTTTCCGCCCGCAT
>QIAS01000079.1:1613-5128 GCA_003225615.1 Acidobacteriota bacterium
TAAAGTTACAGTTCAACGCGCACTTCGGCGGGAACCCGTGTATGCTAGGATTTCCGTTAAAAAGCTCTCACCTTTGGAGGCAATCCCTACATGCGTTTTTTCTGTTTCTTATGCCTACTGCTGACCAGCGTGGCTTTCGCCCAGACAGCTCATCCTGCTGCTCAGCAGAACAATCCGCCCCAGAAGAATCCTGCGGCTTCGCAGCCAGCGGGAAAGGACGATGACGAGGAGCAGAAAGAAGCGCAGCCCAAACCGGCGCAAAGCAATATTTCGCCCGACGCAGCGGTGATCACGATCAAAGGAATGTGTAACGACGATGCAGCAACTGCTTCGGCGAGCAAAACCGGCTGCCAAACCGTCGTCACGCGGGCAGAATTTGAGAAGTTGGCCGACGCGATTCAGCCCAATATGCCACCCACCGTGCGCCAGCGCTTGGCGGCTGCTTATCCCAGACTGTTGCTGATGGCGCATGAGGCGCAGAAGCGAGGCATCGATAAGGAACCTCATTTCCAGCAAATGATGCAGTTCGTGCGGATACAACTACTGAATCAGGAATTGAATAGAAACCTGCAGGAACAGGCCGCCAAGGTACCCGAGAAAGATGTCGCTGACTATTACAAGGATAATTCCGAGGCTTATGAACAGGCGACATTAGTGAGAATTTTTATCCCCAAACGCAAGCAGATAGAGGCTCCCAAGGAGGGGGCCAAGCCTGACGATCTCAAAGCCCAGGAACAGGCGGCCGACGATGCCATGACCAAGGAGGCGGAGGCGCTCCGGGCGAGAGCTGCGGCGGGCGAAGATTTCGACAAGCTGCAGAAGGAAGCCTTCGAAGCGGCAGCCATCAAAAGTGCTGCCCCTTCCGTAAACATTGGGAAAATGCGGCGCACTAATCTTCCGGCTTCACAGGCTGCGGCTTACCAGTTGAAGACGGGCGAAGTTTCGCAGGTGATCAGCGATCCCAGCGGGCACTACATCTTCAAAATGGTGTCCAAGGAAGTGCTTCCCCTGGAACAGGTGAAAGACGAGATCCACACCACGTTACAAAACCAACGCTTTAAAGATGCCTTGCAAGGCATACAACAATCGACAACTACGGAATTGAACGAAGCGTATTTCGGAAACGCGGCTTCCGGCAACCCATCGCCGGCTCCAGTTGCGGTTCCCAGCAGGCCCAAGAGCGGTGCGGCCAGCAAGGATCCTTCGAAAACGCCTCCTCCTGAACCGAAATAATGGTCCTGGCCAAGCCCACCGTATTCGTGACCGGAATATCCGGCAACCTCGGGCAGCGGCTCCTGCAGCAGCTCGAGGACTTTTACGTGGTCGGAGTGGATATGAGTCCACCGAAGACGGACGTGCCGCTGCGCTTCATTCGCATGGACCTAGGGGACGAAGAGTCCTGCCGCGCCCTCTTCCACCTTCTGCGCGAAACCCGGCCGGTGGCCTTCATACACCTGGCGTTTGTGATCGATCCGGTGCGTACCGGCGTGCTCGACGTGGAACGCATGTGGCAGATCAACGTTGCCGGCACCGCGCGTGTGATGGAAGCCATTACCGAGGCCAATCGTGCCGACGAAGAGGGCGTGGGAAAGTTTATTTTTCCCAGCAGCGTCTCCGCCTACGGTTCTGACCTGCCCGGGCCCGTGCTGGAAGACTCCCCTTTGGAGGCGCACACGCTTCCGTACGCAATTCACAAGCGGGAATCTGACGAAGTGGTTCAGCAGCGCGCGCCTTCCCTGCGGGGCTGCAGCGCGTACGTTCTGCGGCCACACATTTTTGCTGGCGCCACCATGGAAAATTATCTGGTCGGGGCGTTTCGGGGAACGCCCAATGGCCCGAGCAAACGCGCCGCCAAGATGCGGCAAAAGGGGAAGCGGCTGCCTTGCATGCTGCCTTTTGGGCAGCGCTATCTGGACAATAAAATTCAGTTTGTGCACGTGGACGATATGGCACGGCTGATCGCCAACATTGTCCGTCGCGAGCCGGAAGCGCAGCGGCTCACGGTACTCAACGTGGCAGGACGAGGCGCGTCTTTGACGTTTGCGCAATGCATCGAAATGGCTCATGCCAAGCTGGTTCGCGTACCCGGAAAATGGGCCATGCGGCAGGTGCTGAACTATCTCTGGACGCGCAAGATCTCGGCGATCCCCCCACAGGCGGTGCCTTACATGACAGGGCAATACATTATGAATACATCTCGATTGCAGAAGTTTTTGGGCGCGGATTATGAGCATGTAATTCGCCATACGGTAGCGGACGCCTTTGCGGATTGTTTTGCTCCTGCCGCGGGGGTGGCGGCCCAGCGCTCGGCGGCGGGTTAGGGGTGCCTACTGTTTTTGGCGGTAGGTGCCAAATGTAGTAGATGATCTGCCAGGCCCGATTCTCGTTGAGCATGCCTTTCGAGGGCGCCATTCCTGAAGAAAAAAACTCCATTTGATAAAAAAGCCGGGGATCTTCGTTTTAATCCAATGATTAGGAGGAATAAAACCCCGCTCTGCGGGTTTACTCTATGGAGGTGTCCAAGGACCGCGTGGATGCTGCGACGTTCGAAGAGCTGGCCATGCCGCTATTCGACCAGCTTTACAACTTCGCGCACTGGCTGACGCAGAATCGCGATGAGGCCGAGGATCTGGTTCAGGAGACCTACGTCAAAGCGCTAAAAGGATTCTCTTCGTTTCAGCCAGGAACAAATTTTCGCGCGTGGATCTACCGCATCCTGCGCAACACGTTTCTGACCTCGCGCACCGGGCTGCGCGCCACTATGACCGTTCCCCTGGACGCGGAAGAGGACGACGCCACGATGCCTGTGGCGTCGGGAAATCCGGAGACGATCTTCCTGGGGCGCGCCAGCCAGGAACTGGTGCAAGGCGCAATCGCCGAATTGCCCGTGCACTACCGGGAAGTGCTTTTGTTGTGCGAGCTGGAAGAAATGTCCTACCAGGAAATCGCAGAAGCCTTAGCAGTGCCGATCGGAACAGTAATGTCTCGGTTATCGCGGGCCCGCGGCGCGCTGCGTGACATTCTCCGGCAAAAATTGGGAGGGGGCTGAGCATGGCTGGCGACGAGTGGCAGGGGAAACTCGATATCTACCTGGATGGCGAACTGCCAGCGGACCAGATGCGGGCCCTGGACGACCACTTGCGAGGTTGTCCGGCGTGCGCCGCCGTGGTGCTGAATCGAGTACAACTCAAGCGCGAGGTTCAGGCTGCGGGCAAACGCTATGCGCCCACGGCCGAGTTCCGGCGCAAGATTGAGAAGAGCATAGCGACCCGCCCACGCAGAACGTTTCATTGGGGCTGGGCAGCGGCAGCGGCGCTGGTCGTCATTCTGTTCGCTGGCGCCCTTTTTGTTTCCCGCGAGCAACAGCGATTGCAGCGCGAGCACATCTACAGTGAGTTGGCCGATTTGCATGTCTCCACGCTGGCAAGTTCTGCACCCGTAGACGTCGTTTCCAGCGACCGGCACACCGTCAAACCATGGTTTCAGGGCAGGATTCCGTTTACCTTCAATCTGCC
>QIAS01000080.1:0-525 GCA_003225615.1 Acidobacteriota bacterium
GACGAGGCCCCGCGCTCGGAAGTGGGCCGAGCCACGCTGGTTACGCTCGGCTTCGGCTGCTTCTTTTTTGATTATGACAACGACGGCTGGCCCGATATTTTGATCGCCGACGGCCACATTGAAAATGAAATCGAGCGCGTACAGAAACGCGTGAGCTACGCCGAGCCGCCGCACTTGTTCCGCAACTTAGGCGGAGGAAAATTTACTGAGGTCACCCAGCAAATGGGAGCCGCCTTCGCTGCTCCCAAAGTTGGCCGCGCCGTAGCCTACGCTGACATCGACAACGACGGCGCTCTCGATGTCCTGCTTACCACCAATGCCGGCCGCCCTTACTTATTCCACAACGAAGGCGGCACAAACCGTAGCCTGCGGGTGAAGCTGGTCGGCACAAAATCGAATCGCGACGGCATTGGCGCCGTAGTGCGGCTCACATCCGGCAGTGACAAGCAGTGGCAGATGCTCCGCAGCGGCTCCAGTTACTTGTCGCAGAGGGAACTGGTGCTGACGTTTGGATTGGGCTCACAG
>QIAS01000080.1:612-1154 GCA_003225615.1 Acidobacteriota bacterium
ACGAGTTCCCGGCCGTACGTAAAACCTTCGCTCCATCGTCCGACGAAAGTTGCGTTAGTACAAAAGCGTGGAGACGGCATCGCCCGATGACCCGGTTCGTTTGGGACGCCGCCGTACACAAACGCGTACACTGATCGTGCCAAATCCCATGAACCGACAGCTTGGCATTTTTTTTCTGGGCATTTTCTTTGTTGCTTTTGGCTTGTTGGCTGCGCCCCAGAAACCCGCCTCCTCGCCCTTGCAAAACAGAATTGCCGAAGCCGCCCGCCTCAACAACCTGGGCGTCGCCTACATGAACCAGCAGCTCTTCGAAAAAGCCCTGAAGCTCTTCGAACAAGCGGCGGCACTTGATCCAAAAATGGAGATCGCCCGGATCAATCGGGGCATAGCCTTGCTAAACCTGCAGCGGGTGGATCAGGCAAAAGAAATTCTGCTGGAAGCGGTCAAGCGCGATCCCAAAGATCCGCACGCGTGGTACAACCTCGGACTGCTCTACAAAAATACCAGCGACACGCAAGCCGCTGCGGACGCGTTTCGCCATG
>QIAS01000080.1:1353-4850 GCA_003225615.1 Acidobacteriota bacterium
TAAAATCGGCGCGCCTATGAGTCTGGCTTATGGCGAGCAGGGGCAGTATTCGCGGGCGGAAGAATCGCCGGTCTTCGTGGAAAAGGTTCCGCCCGCGATTAAGGTTCAATTCGTCAACACGACGGATGCAGCGGGTCTTGGGACCAGACCTGATTCGAACCCGCTGCAGGGAGCCGCGCCACTTCCCTCGGAGGCGCCGGGTGCTTGCTTCCTCGACTACGACGGCGATGGCCGGCTTGATCTATTTCTTCCCAAAGACAAACAGAACGGAGTAGCTCTCTATCACAACCTGGGCGGCGGAAAATTTGCCGATGTGACGCGTGAAGCGGGGCTCGATCCCGGCATGCGCGTGGTTAGCTGCACGGCCGGCGACTACGACAATGACGGCGCAACGGATCTGGCCGTCAGCACCGGAGGAAGCATACGGCTATTTCATAACGAAAAAGGCAAGTTTAATGACGTCACGGAAGCAGCGGGGATCCGCTCCGACGGTCTGTATTTGGGCTTGACTTTTATCGACTATGACCACGACGGTGACCTTGATCTGTTCGTCACGCGCACCACAGGTTTCGCCGCGTCCAAGCTGCCGAGCCCTAAGACTCCCCCGGCACCGCTCCGTTATTCCAACCTGATGCTCCGCAACAATGGCAATGGAACCTTTACGGACGTAACCGAAAGCATTGGTCTCGCCGGAGACACGCGTAGTCTCGCCGCGCTGGGAACCGATTACAACAATGACCGCGCCATCGATCTGGTGGTGACAGGAGAGACGACAACTATTTTCGAAAATCCTCGCGAAGGGAAGTTTCCCGCGCGACACCCTTGGTCGGCACCGATGCCCGCGCCGACCGCGGGTGTTGCCGTTCTTGATTTCAACCATGACGGTTGGATGGATCTCGCCTTTACTCACGAGGGCGCTCCGGGCCTTACGCTCTGGCGAAATAATCACGGTAAAAGCTTCGAACCGGTCACGCTGCCAAAAACAGATTGGGTCCGCGCCTTCGGGGTTGCCGCCATCGACTACGACAACGATGGCTGGGTTGATCTTGCGGCTGTCGGAGAAACGAAAGCCGGAAAGGGCGAGATTCGCCTTTTCCGCAACCTCGGCCCGGATGGATTCAAAGATGTCACCACTGAGGTTGGTCTCGATAAGATTCAATTGAAGGATCCGCGCAGCATAATCACCGTGGACTACGACGGCGATGGCGCAACGGACCTGCTGATCACCCAGAACCACGGCCCTGCGGTTCTGCTGCGCAACGAAGGTGGAAATAAAAACAACTGGCTGCGCATCTCGTTGAAAGGTTTAAACGACAACAAAAGCGGTATCGGAACAAAAATAGAAGTTTTTGCCGGCGCCAACCGCCAGAAGTTTGAGGTTTACGGCTCCTCGGGATACCTCGGGCAGAATTCCACAGAAATAATTGCCGGGCTTGGCCAAGCCAAGCAGGCCGATGTCGTCCGCATGCTCTGGCCCACCGGCGTTCTGCAGGATGAAATCGAAATCGCCGCCAACCGCGAGCAACTCTTCACGGAAATAGACCGCCGCGGCAGTTCATGTCCAACCCTTTTTGTCTGGGACGGCCGTCATTACGAGTTAGTCGCGGACATGCTCGGCGCAGGCGTGGTCGGCCACTGGGTCGGGCCAGGCGAGCGCAACATTCCCAGGTCGACCGAGTACGTCAAAGTCGATCGCAACTCCATAAAAGAGAAAGATGGCAAGCTCAGCTTCCGCCTGATGGAGCCGATGGAAGAAGTTGTCTATCTGGACCGCGTAGGTCTGCTGGCGGTCGATCATCCTCGCAATCTCGAGGTCTATCCCAACGAATATTTCGCCAGCAATCCGCCCTATCCCCCGTTCAAGGTAATCACCAGCAAGAATCCACGTCCGCCTGCCGGCGCATGGGATGACCATGGCCGCAACGTGCTGCCTGACCTGCTGGCGCACCGCTACTTTGGCAATTTCGAGTTGCTGCCGTTTAAGGGTTTCACCAAGCTCCACAGCTTGGAACTCGATCTTGGCGAACGTTATCAGGGCGGTCCTCTGCGCCTCCTGCTGCATGGAGAAATTGAATACTTCACAGCGACTGGAATGTACGCTGCGGATCAGGCCGGCATTCAGGCCATCGCGCCGTACGTGGAAGCGCAGAATGCGCAGGGTAAATGGGTGCGGGTAATCGACGATATGGGTTTCCCCGCGGGCCTGCCGCGCACCATGGTGGCTGACCTCAGTGAAAAAATTCCTCATGGCACCCAGCGCATTCGGATCTGGACGAACCTCCAGATTTACTGGGATAACATTCTCATTGATCGTACCGACAATGACGGTGGTGAGACCGATACGCAAAACAAGAAGTATCGCCTGACTTCGATTCCTCTCACGAACGCCGATCTGCGCTTCCATGGTTATCCGCGGCAGATCGAAGACCGTCCCCCGGGCAATGTGAAGTATGTATATGAGGAGATCAGCCGGACCGGGCCATACGCGCGGCAGTCCGGGACTTACACGCGGTATGGGGACGTTCGGTCTCTGCTTACCGACTTCGATGATCGCGTCGCGGTGTTTGGGTCCGGTGAAGAAGTAGCCCTGGAATTCGATCCGGCGTCGCTCCCGACACCGCCCGCTGGTTGGGTTCGCGATTACTTTTTCCTCGCAAACGGCTACGAAAAAGACATGGATTTCTACGCCTTCGACGGCAACACCGTCGACCCGCTTCCCTTCCGCGCTATGGGCACGTACCCGTATCCCGGCAAGTCATACCCGCTCGATGACAATCATCTGAATTACCTGCTTGAGTACAACACGCGCCACGTGTCAGGAAACGAGCCTCAGGGTTATTGGTATGACTTCCAGCCGCACAAATAGCACGCCCACGTGATTAGTGTGCGCAGAGAGTGCATAGATCCTTCGCTCCGCTCAGGATGACAACGTCGTTTCAGGCTAGAATGAAATAATTCATGAAGTGCCGAACCCCCGGGCAATTTGTCCTCTTACTTGTTGCTCTCAGCTTGACCTGGGCGCAGACTTCGCAATCGTCGCGAAAGATCTCCTCTGCACACCGCACTGAGCCACCTCAATCCTCGACCGCAGCGAAAACCACTACCCTGCCACCCGTTCCTGTCTTCAAAGATATCGCTCAGCAAGCCGGCCTGACCGTTTCGCATCTATCTTCGAACGAAAAACGATACGTGGTCGAATCCATGAGCGGCGGCATTGGCTTGTTCGACTGTGACAACGACGGCAAACTCGATATCGTGATGGTGAACGGCTCGACCGTGGATCGCTACCGCGCCGGCGGAGATCTCATGGTCACGCTCTACCATCAGGATGCCGACCTCAAGTTCACCGACATCACCCACAAGGCGGGCCTGACGCGCAAAGGCTGGGGCATGGGCGTGGCAGTGGCCGATTTCGACAACGACGGCCTGCTCGATCTCTACGTCACCGGTTACGGCGGAAACGTCCTTTACCGCAACAAAGGCAATTGCACATTCGA
>QIAS01000080.1:4870-8874 GCA_003225615.1 Acidobacteriota bacterium
GCCTGGGCCGACTACGACCGCGATAGCAACGTGGACTTATTCGTCTCCCGCTACGTACACGTGGATATGGATAATCTGCCGGTGCCGGGCAGCACCAAGTTCTGCAATTTCAAAGGAGTGCCAGTGCAGTGCGGCCCCTGGGGCATGCAAGGGGAAACTGACCTGCTTTTTCACAACCGGGGCGACGGTACGTTCGAGGAAGTTTCGAAGAAAGCTGGGGTGAATGATCCGGACGGCTATTACGGCCTGGGCGTGATCTGGGGCGATTACGACAACGATGGCTGGCCCGACCTGTTCGTTGCCGACGATGCTACGCCGAATCATCTGTATCACAATAATCATGACGGAACATTCACCGACGTCGGGATGACGAGTGGAATCGCGCTGAGCGGCGACGGGCAAGCGCAGGGATCGATGGGTGTCACCTGGGGCGACTACGACCATCATGGCCGCCTGAGTATGTTCATCACCGAATTTGCCGACCAACCCAATACGCTCTACCGCAATCCCGGCGAGCAAGGCTTCGATGACGTCAGCTACCGCGCGCAAGTTGGACAAGTGAGCCTGCCGTACGTTGGATGGGGCACGTCATTTTTCGACATGGATAACGACGGCTGGCTCGATCTCTTCGTCGTGAACGGACATGTTTACCCCCAAATGGATGGCGTGGTCGGAAGTGCGGCTTACGCTGAGCCGATGCTGCTGCATCGCAATCGGCGAGACGGAACTTTCGAAGAAGTTTCCAAGGCTGCCGGACTGGCTGAGTTGCCGCTGAAATCGCGGCGGGGCGTGGCTTTTGGCGATCTGGCCAACAACGGCAACGTGGATATGGTAGTGCTGAATGTCGGCGAACCACCGAGCTTGCTGCTGAACACCGCGAAGAACTCCAATCACCGCGTTCTATTTCAACTGGTCGGAACGAAGAGCAACCGTGCGGCAATCGGCGCGCGCGTCACCATTCACGCCGGAGGAATGATGCAGTTCGACGAAGTGCACGGGGGCGGCAGTTACCTGTCACAGAATGATTTGCGCCTGCATTTTGGACTGAGCGTCGCCAGCCACATCGATTCCGTCGAGGTCCGCTGGCCTAATGGCAACCTGGAAAAACTGAAAGACATAACAGCTGACAAGATCTACACAATCGTCGAAGGGAGAGGAATCACGCAGGCTGTGGTTTTGCCGCCAACCGGCAAATGACGCGCCCTTAGGTTGCGCGAACGATCAGGCGAATCTTCGAGGGTAAGGTCCCGCGGCGAATCCGCGAAGTTTTACATTGACACTCGCCGACCCGGCATATGAAAATCTGCCGAATCCTTAAAACGATTTAATGTAAGCCGACTTGCTCAACTTGCATTGTCAGCTCCACATTGTCTGGCATTATTGGATTCTGCTCCTTAGCCCGGAGCAGCCTTCCCCCCAGAGACCCCATCATCGCTGGCGGTGATGGGGTTTTGAGTTTTCGAGGAGCACGATGGCAGCACCCCCCGCCACTGCGAGCGCGCCACGGTTACGACGAACACTCACGCTGTGGGATCTGATCTTGTACGGCGTCATTGTCATTCAACCCGTGGCGCCCATGTCGGTGTTCGGGGTGCTCAGCAATCGCGGACGCGGCCACGTGGTCACCACGATTCTGATCGCCATGGTGGCCATGCTGTTCACCGCCATCAGCTATGGCCGCATGGCGCGTGCTTATCCCAGCGCCGGTTCAGCCTTCACCTACGTCGGCCAGGAAATTAATCCAGCGCTCGGTTACGTCACCGGCTGGAGCATGGTGATGGATTACATGCTCAACCCCATGATCTGCATTATCTGGTGCAGCCAGCAGGCGCATGTGTTTGCTTCCGCCATTCCGTATTGGGGATGGGCCATTTTCTTTGCGGTGGTCTTCACTGGCTTGAACATTCAAGGGGTGAAGACCTCTGCCCGCGTGAACACCGCGCTGGCCGCGGGCATGGGCGTGGTGATCACGATTTTTTTTGTGGCGGCTGTTCGTTACGTGTTCGGCCATCCGCACGGTGGAGGGGATTTTTTCACGCAGCCTTTCTATGATCCGCAGATGTGGAACACGAAGGCGGTGCTGGGCGGCACATCCATTGCGGTGCTGACTTACATAGGCTTTGATGGCATTTCCACACTATCGGAAGAAGCCGAGAATCCTCGCCGCAACATTCTCTGGGCCACGGTACTCACCTGCGTAGTGATTGGTGTTCTTTCAGCAATCGAAGTTTATGCGGCGCAGTTAATCTGGCCCGCTTCCCAGCCGTTTCCCAACGAGGATACCGCTTTTGTTTTCGTCGCTGCGCGTGCCTGGCCGCCGTTATTTGCTGTTGTCGGCTTTACCCTTCTGGTGGCAAACTTCGGTTCGGGAATGGGCGCGCAACTGGGCGCCGCGCGCTTGTTATACGGCATGGGACGCAGCAGCGCGCTGCCGAAGTCATTTTTTGGAGCCGTTGACCCCAAAAGGCATGTGCCTCGCAATAACGTGATTTTTGTGGGTCTCGTTGCACTGATCGGAGCCTTATTGGTGAGCTACGGCGTATTCAGTTACGGGCTTGGGGCGGAGATGCTTAACTTTGGAGCCCTTATCGCATTCATGGGTGTGAACCTGGCTGCTCTGATGCGGTACTACGTTCGAGGAAGCGAAAAGAAAATCACCGATCTACTGCCACCGGTTTTTGGATTTCTAGTGTGTCTGCTGCTGTGGCTCAACCTCAGCCGTCCGGCGAAAATAGCCGGCGCAATCTGGATGCTGGTCGGCATTGCCTTCGGCGCCTGGAAAACCCGCGGCTTCCGCGGGAACCTGATTGACTTCGAATTGCCGCAGGAAGAGTGAGAGAAATTGTCGATTAATGATTTTTGATTGTTGAATGATCCACTCGACTCCAACTTGCCGGGATTTTCAATCAACAATCAACAATCAACAATTCTTAATCCGCGTTCCAGCCTTTCACTTCCACAACAGGCTTGGCCGCACCCAACTCGGCTGCACGGTAAGTTGCGGTTAGCTCGCGCTTTTCCCCGGGAAGCAATGAGATGTAGTTGTCCTGCCACACTACGGGGAGAATCTCCTGTCCGCCTGTGCCTTTGTTGACCTTTAGCCGAATGAAAAATGCGAGATTCTTGCTCGGATTTTCGAGCGTCACGTGCGTCACCGCCTCGCCGGCTTTGCGCTCTGTGTGATCACTCACCTTGAGGGTAACTTTCGGCAGTTGGCTGAGGGCGGTGTAGTCCGCGTAAGAGGCCGTGGGGGTCATGTACCACTTTGATTTTTCCCAATCCACCGTTTCCGGTTTGGAAGAGAGCCAGTAAAAATTTGACCCCACCATTTTGGCGGCATTGTCCGTGACTCGCAAAGCCACAAAGTACACCGGGCTGAGGTCCTGCATTTGAGGCAATTCCAATACTTTGGCGGTGCTATCGGCCGCAGCATCCAGACTCAACTCCTTGGAAAATTTCTCCGTCATGTCCAGGTTGTAGACTTTGGCCGAGAGTTTTAGCCCTTTTGCATCTTCGTATTGGCTGCTGACCAGCCAGACGGAATGGTCGTCGTAGGAATAGAGAGGGTGCAACGGTTCCATTGCCGTTTTGGCGCCAAAGTACCCGCCGCCGGGACGCAGGTAGTAGTCATACAAATGCCAGATAATCGAGGGCCAGGCGTTGTTCAGCATCCACTGAATCACGCCGGTCGAGGTGTATTTATTGCGGTCGTAAGCTTCAAACATCGCTCGAATGCCTTCGTAGGCCAT
The DNA here is from genome assembly GCA_003225615.1 of Acidobacteriota bacterium. GTDB lineage: Bacteria > Acidobacteriota > Terriglobia > Terriglobales > Acidobacteriaceae > QIAS01. The sequence goes on from QIAS01000080.1 coordinate 8,620, forward strand.
GAGCTGAGACTTGAAAGCGAAGTCGGTCGCGTTATTGGAGGGGCCGTAGCGAGCATCCTGTGCCGCGGTGTACACCTGAATTGTCTTGAACTCGCCACCGCCCGCGTGAAAATTCCAGTAGTCGTCAACCGGCCAGAGATGGTCCTTGCCCACCATTGCCTCAAGGCTTTCGATCGGAGGCACCGCCGGCCCCGGACTGGTTTCCGTGTTGAAGCCGTAGGCGCCGCCGCAGCCGCCAGTTTGGCAATGATGCTG
>QIAS01000080.1:8898-11926 GCA_003225615.1 Acidobacteriota bacterium
GCCCCGTCATTTTGACGCCGCTATCGCCCGTGGCGCCCGCCGTCTTAGCAGTTGCGGATGAGACGACCGGATTCGGCCAGCGCAACTGCTTCTCCACTGCCAGATACATCTCCTCCACGTCGGGCGGTGGCGGGTTGTCGCTGCCATTGAGCCACATCACCAGGCTGGGATGGCTACGCATGCGGTACATCTGGTCCTGCAGCGAAGCCTTGGCAATGTCGTAATCCTGAGTGCTCCACTTTGTCCAGTGCTCCCAATGGTCGCAGCAGCACCAGCCCGCCATGACCAGAATTCCTTCGCGGTCCGCCAGATCAAAAAATTCCTCGGTCTCGAGCTTGCCTTCCAAACGGATGGTATTCAGACCCATGTCGCGGACGTAGCGGAACTCGTCGGCGAGCCGCTGTGAATTTTCCCGCAGCATCATGTCCGGAGACCACCCGCCGCCGCGAATCAGGATCTTCTTGCCATTTACCGTGAACACCAGCCTGTTGTTATCGACCATTTGCGAACTCATCTCGCGGATGCCGAAAGATATTGCCGCCCTGTCGGAGACCGTTCCCCCAACCTCGAACTGCATCTTGAGTTGGTAGAGATTTGGAGTGCCCATCTGGATAGGCCACCACAGGCGGGGATGATCCACGCTGAGCTGCGAAAATTTTCCAGGTTCAAAAGTAACGTCTTTTGATTCGCCGGCAGCCAACTCCACTTCTCGAGAAAATTCGATAGTCCCAATGCTGCCCTTCAGTGTGCCTTTCACGGGGGCTTTACTACCGTTCTTGAGCAGCGCCGTGACTGTCAGGTGGGCTTTCTCGTTATTCGGAGATTCCAGCTTGGTAAAAACCGCCGGATGGCGCACCGCGACTGGACCGCTGGTTGTGAAATACACCTCGCGCCACAGCCCCATGTTTTTGTCCGGAGGCGCAGGATTCCAGTCCACAAATGTAATCGCCAAATCGGTATCGCTCGGCGAATACACCTCGACCGCGAGCACGTTCGGTGCGCCCAGTTTCACAGCTTCCGTGACGTCGAACTCGTAGGTGCGCCAGGCTCCTGCCACCTGCTCCGAGTTGGCAATCTGCTTCCCGTTAAGCCAGATGTTGGCGCGGTAATTAATGCCTCTGAAATTCAGCCAAACCGTTTTGCCCCGGTAGCTCACCGGCAAAACAAATTCTTTGCGATACCACCACGGAACGGCGAAAGGACTGTCCGGCTGCATGGCCAGATTAGAAAAATTGGCGCCGATCGGGTAATTCACGCCCGGGAATTGCCGCAAATTCATGCCGAAGTAAGGGTCGGGATAGACCTTCTGTTTCACCATCGCCCCGACCACCGTGGTCGGCACAGTAACCGTGTACCATCCCCTGGGCAGGAAGCGCGGGGTCGAGACCACCTCGCCTTTGTCGTCCACCTTGGCGGAAGATTGCAGCCTCCAGTTATCGCTTAAAGAAACTTTCTCGCTGGCCGGACCAAGGCCGGCGTGGCCTGCTGCCTGAGCAAATGAGTGCGTAACAAAAAGAACGAGAAGACTGGAAGTGAAAACAACTCGCAAGAAGCTTCGGATGATCATCGCTGAATCCCTTCGCATTAAAGCAAGTTTCCGGCCTGATGCTGCGCCGAACCGGCATAGTTATTCAAAACGCTCAAGAGTCCGTGATTTTGATAACACGTTTTATTGATTCGTTTCAATGACCAATATTCGTCCTACGCGTGGCCGCAATTGGCCCGACCCGCTCCCCACACCACATTGACTTGGCTGCAGAATGGGTATATAGGGTGGTTCGCCAATTTGGCTGCTTCGGCCCTCAAAATTGAATCATTGCGATGATCTGTGTCTGATATGTCACTGTCCAAAGCAACTGCGGAAAAGATCGTTCAGGCGGTAAGCGGCGATGCCGAGTGCGTGCGGAGAACTCAAAGTTTCCTGAGAAGGCTACCGGACAGTTGGATGCAAGCCGGCCCACGTCGCGATGATTTGATGTTCTGGAAGAGGATGGGACGTAACATAGTAAAGTGGAAAGCCAAGCAGATAGGCATCTATAAGGGCGCCTATGACGATGAGAGTGATGCGCGCTATGCGGATTATGAGTGCTCAGGAATAGCCGATGCCGCCGAAAAAGCTATTCGTACTGCCATGAAAAGCACCCCCGGAATCCCCGGGGTCGCCGCGACCACGCGCGTAGATAGAATGCCGCCGAGCAGGACTCTGATGCAAACTCTGGCAGTTCATGCCCAAGACATTAAAGATTCGTTTACCGCGCCCGTGGGGTTGGGAATGCCTGCGTCTCCGGTCGCCGCGCAACCCGTTAGTACGATAGCCGACGACAATCACTCCGCGGTAGGCATCACGATGAGCGATGGAACTCAATATGTCTTTGATTGGTTTATGACGCTCAACGTCATTGATCCGATCATCTTCTACTGGTGGATGTGGCAACTGAAGGGCTATGAACGTTCTGGCACGCCCTATAGCGTCTTCGGGGGCTTCGGCGATCCTTACGGCAATCCGCCCAAAGCATGATTTTATCCAGTGCGGCTGCCTACCACTGACCGCTACCTCTTTCGCTCATCCCAGGCACGGTCGAGATTGAGTCCCACTCGACCGCGCGCAAAAGGGAGAAACTCAATATCTTTCCTGCCGTAAAGCTGCGCCCACCCGCAGAAAACCCCCGCCCGAGCCAAGTTTGGACGGGGCACGCTCGAGAGTAAGCTGGGCGCCGTCGCCTGGGCCACCGGCCGATGAACGCGAAACACGGAACGCCCGCCCTCGCGGCCGACGCAGCAGTCCCCAAGCCTCCTTATAAGGTTCGTACTTATGCCCCGGCAAAGAAGGCGTCAGAATAATCATTCCCATCCGCCCATGAATCACCAGCCGCGCCGGAATGATGTACCACACGTCCTCGGGAATCACATAAGCCGCCAGAAAATCAAACTCCCGCCGCCGATAAGGATGCGTCCGCTGGTTCGGATGCGTCGCGCAAGCATACGACCGCCCATTCCGGCATCGGCACATCGTCGACTTCACCTGCAC
>QIAS01000080.1:12228-12820 GCA_003225615.1 Acidobacteriota bacterium
GGACACTCCTGTCCGTCGCCGTTGACGTTGAATTTGCAATCAACTACCCCAACCCACCTCCCTCTACGGGGGTTGGCAGGTGGCCCGAACCATCGCACCACATTACTCTCGAGGGTGCCCCGTCCAAGCTCCGCTTGGGCGGGGGTGTTCACTCGTCACCGACTTGACTGCAGACTCCCCACTAACCTGCTTTCATGCCCTGGGGACTAAAGCGCTTCCACCAATCTCATCAGCTTCACTTCCTCACTTTCAGTTGCTATCGCAGAAGGCCAAATTTCAGAAGCCCCCAATCCCGCACCACCTTCGAATGCGCCCTGGAACGGGTCCGACAACGCTACGGACTCTGCATCTACGGATACGTGGTGATGCCCGAACATGTGCATCTGCTGATAAACGAACCTGAGCGCGGCACGCTCGCCCAAGCGTTGCAGTCGCTCAAGCAGGGAGTCGCGCGAAGGCTCGCATTGCGCGCAGCGGACCCGTTCTGGCAAGCCCGCTACTACGATTTCAACGTGTGGGGTGAAGGCAAGTTCGTAGAGAAGCTGCGCTACATCCACCGCAACCCGGTCCAGCGCGGATTAGTCAAGCGGCC
>QIAS01000080.1:12855-13436 GCA_003225615.1 Acidobacteriota bacterium
AGATCGAGTCACAATGGACCGCGCGACAGAGGGAGAAGCTTGGAATCTTTCCCACGGTAAAAGTGCGCCCACCCGCGGAAAAACCCCCGCCCAAGCGAAGCTTGGACGGGGCACCCTGAAGAGTAGACTGGGCGCCGTCGCCCGGGCCACCGGCCCCCGATGTAGCACAAGACGCCCTGCGCTTGCGTGTTAGAATTTCCGCCCTCATGGATGATGCACTTACACGGAAGCAGCGGCGCCTTCTGAAGGAGCTGGAAACCATTTCCGGCATCGCGATACTCAATTACTGGCACATCCAGCGCTGGAAACCGCGCGAGCGAACCACTGTGCTCGAGGTAATGAGGCGGCGGGTGGCCCGGACTATCGCGCCACATTACTCTCGAGGGTGCCCCGTCCAAGCTTCGCTTGGGCGGGGGTGTTCCTCCGCGTGGCAGGCGCAGATTTCAGGCCGATGGTAAGCGACGGCAACGGGCTATTCGTCTGCCCACAATGCGAGCACACATCTGGCCCCTTCGCGGCAAGTTATGAATGCCTATGTGACCAGTGCGAGCAGTGGAAGATTTCATTCGCCAGCGTTATCC
>QIAS01000081.1 GCA_003225615.1 Acidobacteriota bacterium
CACGCCGCCATGCTGGAAGAAGCGCCGGTCTTCTATCGACAACACCGCATCCACCATCGTTTTCGGGATATCGTCATATTTGACGATCTGGCGTTTGGACCGCTGCTCGGCATCGAAGAGGGCAGTTACCAGCTGGGGTTCGAGTTCATAAGCCGCCAGGTCACCCGATTTGCTCTCAATATTGGCCACCTTGCCGCCCTGGATCTTGATGGTTGCCTCTTCAGGGCTGTGGTAGGACTCGGGGCCAGGCTTCACCTCAATTTCGCGGTCTCCGACGCGGTAGCTACCTAATAGTGATTGACCATCCTTCTCGGAGTAGCCGGCGCGCTGCAGTTGAGCAGCGATTTCCTAGGGGGTGATTTTCTCTCCTACTCTCACCACGCGTGGAATCGCGTAAATCTTGGCGGAGCTGCTAAATACAGGACTCTGGAAACGCTTTTCAATGATCTGGTCGTACTTCACGTAGTAATAGGAGAAAAAGCCGACGATCAACGCCGAAACCGCGACAAAGACGATCAGCGCGGCGCGCACCAGGGGATCGCGCGTCAGCCAGCCCTTGCCGTTGGTGCCTCTCGGAATTCTTAGTTTGATAGCCACAATTTGACGAGCAGAGATGCCTCTAGTGTAGATGCTATTTCTCGCGTAGACGATGAGCGTGAAAACACTGCCGGGCTAGTCCTTTTTCATTGCCTTTCCGGCCAGAAGTACGCCTGGTGATGTTCTCATATTCCAAGCGAATGGGAAGTTATTGCTTATTTTACCGCGCGGAGCCGAGATTTTGCGCCGGGGTTGTACCGCCTCTTGGCCGGGGAGGTACTTAACCCTTCGCTTGCCTAGTTCGTGACCGCAAAGACATCAGAGGTGCTCATCAGCAGAGGAGGCGCCGTCTGCGTTAACACGCCTGTGGTTGCGTTGGCTCCCACCACCGAAAACTTACTGCCCGGCATTGGGTAAAACAGTTGGGTGCCATTTTGGTCAAACTTTCCAAAAAACCCACCGGTCAGGGTAGTGAACGGGGAACCGACAATGGGAGTCAGCGTGCCGGAAGCATCCAGAGAAAATCCTTCGATCCCAGTCGGCGAACTGGCGGTGTCCTCGGTAAAACCGTAGACAAAAGGCGTGACCGGATTCGTGGTCACGGCGAATGCGAGATTTGCCGTGGGAAAGGGAACCGCTGTATTCAAGGCTCCGGTCGTCTGGTTTATGGAAATCACATACAGATGTGGGTCGGGATGAGGATTCGTGCTGTTGGAAAAGGTATTGGTGGTTCCGATCAGGAACTTTCCGGTCGAATCCGTCTTGATGTCAGTCATGTTCGTCCCAGCGTTCACGTTAAAGGGACTCCCGACCATGGGGGTCAAAGCTCCAGTGGTCTGGTCAATGTTGAAAGCCATGATCCCGCCGGCCGTGGCGAAGGAAGCATACAAGTACTTTCCAGATCCATCCACTGCCATGACATTCGGCGAGCCGGAAACGGGAATCGGGGAGCCGGGTGCTGCCGTTAATGCTCCCGTGGTGGGATTGATTAGAAACGAAGCGATACTGGCACCGGCGAAATTGAACCCTCCTCTGTCGCCGATAAAGAGAAACTTGCCTTGGTTATCAGAGGCAATGGTGTCAGAGAACGTCTGAGAAGTCTGAAATGGCGATCCGCTCACGGCAGAGAGACTTCCATCGCTGTGGTTCACGACGAACGTGTGGACCTCGGCAACCCCCGTGACCCCGTTGTTCTCAGTAGTGTTCGGGATGTATAGGAATTTCTTGTTGACTATGTCGAAATCACTGTAGAACCCAATGGGAACCGTCGGAAGCGTGACCCCGGTCAGCGTCACGAAGGTTCCGCCGGAGAGCACGGCTCCCTGCAGGATGAAACCGCCGCTGCCCCCTGATGGCATAGTATAAAGGAAATCGCTCGCGCCACCCCCGTTACTGTTGCCCCCGGTGCCGGTCGTGTTAAGCCCACCAGTGCCGCCCGATCCACAGGGCGGACCTCCAAACGTCACATTACATTTGTACTGGTAACCGCATCCGGTTGAAATCAATACTACGCATGCTAATAGGGTGAGCAGAACGATTCTGCCGTTCGATTTCATAGCCAGTCTCCGCCGAGAAGTTTTCATTTTTTCAGGGTTCAGGCGATCACCTAAGAGACGACGCATGCTGTCGCAGTCGCCCATATCAGTGGCGCAAACACTTGTCGATGGTAGGCGGTTACTGAAAGGCGGCACAAGGTTACGAATGTCACGTTATGTGGCCAGGCGGGTTCAGTTGGTGGGCAGGATGCTAAGTCCGCTGAGGAACTTTGCATATTCAGAAGGCAAAAAAGACGGGCGGGGACGCCCGTCTTTTTCTGTAAAAGCTGTTACCTGATGTCTGATCGGTGACAGCTTAATTGATATCGAATTGCTCCTGGTGCAACGCCGGATCAGACTTCACGATGACGGTGCGTTTGGTGAGTTCCTCCATTTCAGCCAGCCATTTTCCGTTATTGTTCTTGAGAACTTTAGCCACGTCGGGATTCACGCGCAACATCACGTCGCTGTGCTCCAGGTGCTTGGCAATCTTACGCATTTCCAGATAAATCTCGTTGCACACAGTAGTGACGGATTTCACGAAACCGGTACCCGTACAATACGGACACTGGCTGCCAATGGTTCGCTCGAGCGATTGTTTCACCCGCTTGCGGGTAATCGCGACGAGTCCGAAATCATTGAATTGAAGGACCTTGGAAGGCGCGCGATCTCCGCGCAGGGCCTCCTCCAGCGCCTGCATAACTTTCTGCCGGTTGCGGCGCTCGTCCATGTCAATGAAGTCGATAACGATGATGCCGCCCAGATCGCGCAGCCGGATCTGCCGCACGATTTCCCGAATGGCGTCTACATTCGTCTTCACGATGGTGTCTTCCAGGCGCGCCGTCTTGCCCACATATTTGCCG
>QIAS01000082.1:0-503 GCA_003225615.1 Acidobacteriota bacterium
GAAGACGACACGGGTTTACATTGCGACGTTGCGGGCGGATGAGCCTTCACCGTTTCCGCCATTGAGTGATGAGACCACGGTGAAATCGGAGGTGCCTCCGGCCTCGGCCAGCGCGACAGACTTGGCTCAGGAGGATGAGTCGAAGGGCAAAAGCAAGGATACAGATAAAGAAAGCGAGAAAGATCAGGAGAAGAGCAAGGAGAAAGAGAAGAAAGTTCCATTCCGCATTGATGTGGAGGGAATTCAGCAGCGAATAGTGGCTTTGCCGACGGGCCCGGGCGTTATCCGGGCGGTTGCGGCCGCAAAAGACTTCATCTATTACTCAACGGTTCCCATCCAGGGGCTCTCCGGGCCGCTTCCCGGGGAAACTCCGGCAGTGCAGGCTTACGATTTAAAGGAGCGCAAGCAGAAGACGTTAATTGAGCATGTGGAGCGGTTCGCGTTGTCATTCGATGGAATGAAACTGCTGTACCAGTCGGGAGATGGCGAAGGCCAGGGCGCGG
>QIAS01000082.1:671-2188 GCA_003225615.1 Acidobacteriota bacterium
TTATTTTTTTGAGCCGGCAATGAACGGGCTGGACTGGGAAAAAGTTCGCGACAAGTATGCCCAGCTTGTTCCCTATGCTGCGAGCCGCTATGACCTTACCTACATCATGGGCGAGATGATCGGGGAACTCTCGAATTCTCATACTTACGTGGGCGGGGGAGATTATCCTGACCTGCATCCGGTCACCATGGGGCTGTTGGGAGCCGAGTTAGAAGCTGACAGCCCCAGAGGCATGTACCGGATCAAGAAAATTTATCCGGGAGAGAACTGGGATTCCAAGCTGCGATCGCCGCTTACCGAGCCCGGTGTGAATGTAAAAGAAGGCGACTATCTGGTGGCGGTGAATGGGCGCGCTCTGCGGGTGCCGCAGAACCCTTATGAACTTTTCGTCAATACGGCTAATGAGAACGTCACATTGACGGTAAATTCGAAGCCCTCGGAGGACGGCGCGCGACACGTGCAGGTGAAACCCATTCCGGACGATTTCGGATTAAGAGAGCTGAAGTGGATCGATACGAATCGCAAAAAAGTGGAGGCGGCTACCAACGGGCGGGTGGGTTACGTTTACTTGCCGGATATGGGATCGGACGGGCTCAGCCAGTTCGTTAAGCAGTTCTTTCCGCAAATTCGGAAAGAAGGAATTATCTTTGACGTCCGTTACAACGGCGGCGGATTTGTAGATCAGCTAATTTTCGAACGCTTGCGACGGATGCTGGCGGGAATGACTGCAGCGCGTAACTGGGAGCGGAGCACGATTCCCGACGTGGTGTTCTACGGATCGATGGTCTGCATCACAAACCAGTACGCCGCTTCGGATGGTGATTTTTTTAGCTACTTCTTTAAGCAGTACAAGCTGGGGCCACTGATTGGAGAACGAACGTGGGGCGGGGTACGCGGCATTCGGGGGAATATTCCGCTGATCGATGGCGGCTACATTACTCGGCCTGAGTTCTCGCTGTATGGATTAGACAGCAAGTGGCTGATCGAAAACCGGGGAGTAGCGCCGGAAAACGAAATAGATAATCGGCCTGATCTGGTGGTGAAAGGTCAGGATCCGCAATTGGAGAAAGCTATCGAACTCGTCATGCAACAGATTGAGGCGAATCCGAAAAAGCTACCGCCACGGCCTCCGGATTTGCCGCCCTACCCCCCGGGACCGGGGCTGTAGAGTTCGCCGTTAAGCGGGGCGACCAGGTTCCGGCTTGGTTGCTTCGCCACACATCTTTTTGCGGATGCGGCGCACTTCCACGAATGTCAGCGCTGTGGTTACGGAGAGCCAACTGCCGACCATCACGAGAATAATTGTGTCCATGCTCACGGTGTCCTCACCTCGTCGCCTGGGTTAAGAAATGCCTGAATGTTGGTCGTTCTGACAGCAGCAATGTGCGCTGCTGCATTATACGTGTGCTGGACAAACTTTCTGGTTTGCTGCTGTGGTTCGCGACGCTGAAAACCGGATAGCTCAGCTTCGCGCCGGCCACGTTATAATAGGGACCTGTGCCCAAGTATTCCATTGT
>QIAS01000082.1:2221-7387 GCA_003225615.1 Acidobacteriota bacterium
TCGTCGACGACGGCTCGACCGACAACACTTTCAACCTGCTGCGCGAAATTGCCGCTGTCGATAGCCGCATTACCGTGGTCAAACTGCGCCGTAACTTCGGCCAAACCGCGGGGCTGGCCGCAGGCTTCGATCATGCGCGCGGCGAATACATCATTGCCATGGACGGCGACCTGCAGCACGATCCCGCCGATATCCCTATCTTTCTGGAAAAGATTGCGGAAGGGTACGACATCGTCAGTGGCTGGCGCAAGCGCCGAATTGATAATTTGTGGCTGCGGCGGATTCCGTCACGCTGCGCCAATTGGCTGATGGCGAAACTGAGCGGCGTGGACATCCACGATTTTGGAACTACCTTCAAGGCTTACCGGCGGGAAATACTGGAGCAGGTACCGCTTTACGGAGAAATGCACCGTTTTATTCCAGCCTTGGCGTCTTGGCACGGCGCGTCCATTATTGAGGTACCCATCCGCAACGTCGAGCGGGAGCGGGGGGCGTCGCATTATGGGCTCTCCCGTACTTTCCGGGTCTTCTTTGACCTTATTACCATCCGATTTTTGCTGCGCTACCTCTCGCGGCCCTTGCACTTTTTCGGTACGGTGGGGATGCTCAGCATCCTGAGCGGCTGTGGGGTGGCGGGGTGGCTGGTAGCGGATAAGGTGCTGTACGGGACCGAGGTGATGAGGCAACACGGTCCGTTGATGATCTTCACCGCAGTCCTGGTGTTGGCCGGTTTGAATATGCTGGCCGTAGGTCTCCTGGGAGAAATGCAGGTGCGGTACTATCACGAACCCTCGAGGCGTGCGCCTTACTCGGTGGAGCGCTTGCTGCGGGCGCAGAGCGAGGAATCCACCATCTCGGAGTAGGCTCAGCTTACCCTGGTACCCGGAATACACCATATAAAATTTCCCTCCCTTATGTTCCCTTTGCTCAGTTAGTTACGGCGAGGTTACTGCGAGCAATTTGCAAGTTATTCCATGGCAGAGACTTAGGATTGGGGGTAAACTTTGGTGAATGGCACTTCTGTTGCTCAGGACAGGGTGGGCCACGAAATCGGACCTGAACCCACGTTCTCAAACTAACAAGATTCGAGAAGGAGCCCTCTAAGATGAATCGCACTTCGTTAACGATAATGCTGGCATTGGCAATGGCCTCGACCCTGGGTTGCGCCAGCAAGAAGTATGTCCGGAATGAGACTACGCCGCTCATAAACAAGACCAATGAACTGGACGACCTGACCGCCAAGAACAGTCGCGACATCAAGGATGTCGACGCGCGGGTGCAGGCCGGCCTCCAGCAGGTGAATGCCAAGACGGCTGAGGTCGATCAGAAGGCGCTGGCAGCCGGCAAGTCAGCCGATGCGGCCCAGACGACCGCCAATGCTGCCGTGCAGCGCGTGGATACGCTGACTACTGCAGTGTTGAACCTGGATAACTATCGCCCGGTTGCTGAAACTTCGGTCCACTTCGGGTTCGATAAAGACAATCTGACCAAGAAGGCCAAGGAAGCCCTGGATCAGCTCGCGGCTGACATTCAGAACACCAAGGGCTACATCATCACTGTGGAAGGCGCAACCGACGCGGTTGGCAGTGAAGACTACAACTACGGCCTGAGCCAGCGCCGTGCGGACTCGGTGATCCAGTACCTGGCTTCGGAGCACAACGTTCCAGCGCATAAGATTTACTTGATTGGGTTGGGCAAGGATAAGCCTGTGGATTCGAACAAGACGCGCGAAGGCCGCGCTAAGAACCGCCGTGTGGACGTGCACTTGATGACCAACACCACGGGTGATCAAGGTACTCCCGCGCAGGCACCTGCAGCCAAGCCGACGGCCAGCACCACCCCGCCGTCCATGTAAACAGTTTCCCTCCTCCCCGGAGGACTTCGCCAACCAGGCCGCCCTACGAAAGTGGGTCGGCCTGTTTTTTTGTTCCGTATCCAGCTCGAGCCTGGGCTTGCCCGACAAGGGAAGTGGCTGCTCATACACCCTGCCATGGTGGTTGTATCTTCTTTGGGAAGAATTTGCCAAGCAGGGCGCCGCCACGAAGTGGGCGGCCTGGTTTCTTGCATTGTGCTGCTTTATCGCGCAAACCCGGCCTAATTTGATCACGCCTTCTTGCTGGGCAGCATCTTGCGCGCCGCCATGCGAACGAAAGCGTAGTTCAACTGTGGCAGTGAGTTAAATTCAGCCGCTTTCGTGCAGAACTCCCGCGCTTTTGCGGTGTCACCTTTTGCCTCGAATGCCTGGCTCAGGCGATAAAGATTTTGTGGGTCTTGCTGATTGGCTTGTTGAAGTTCAGCGATCGCTTTATCGAAATCCTTTTCCGCCAAAGCGATTCTTCCAGCCAGTTCGTGAGCCTGCTTCCGCAGAGCAGGGTTGTTGGCGCCGTCAGTGCCCTAGCGGAATTGCTCGGCATGAGACTTGGCATCGGCATAGTTCTTCTTTCCGATGGCAACCGCCGCGAGGTTGTAATGATGGAGAAGTTTGGCGTTGTCCCTAATCTCCTGCGAGAGCGCAGAAGCTTCAATGAGTTGAAGCGATTTATTGAATTGTTGGGCAGCATCGTCGTACCTGTGCATCTGCTCCAGGATGTTGCCTTTGGCCCGCAGGTCGCCAGCCATGGCGGCTGCGTCTTTCTTCTTCTCTGCGACTGAGAACTGTTTGGTTAAGTTGTCGAGCGCCAGATCAAGCTTACCGCGATCCGTGTCCACCACCGCGAGGCCGAACAACGCGGTGCGAAGCTCACCATCATTGCGCGCACCGGCAGCCATTTTCTGGAGCTCGGCAGTGGCGTCTTCCGGTTTGCCCATATACATGAGATCGGCCGCAATCCCGAAGTGCGACGGCACGAAATGAGGGTCAACGTCCAGCGCCTTACGGTATTGCGCGATGGAATCTTCAAACTTTCCCATCTTCAGCAAGAGTTCCGCATAGGAGTCGTAAGGATTGGGATCATTGGGAATCAGTTCGACATATTTCTTAAACACGTGCTCGGCGTCCGCATAGTTTCCCTGCTGGCGGTAGGCATAGCCGAGGATGTTGAAGGCAGGCGAGTAGGTGGGAGCGACTTCGGTAGCCTTCTTGAAATTTGCAATTGCCTGGGCAAATTCCTGTTGTGCAAAATGGTAGTTGCCGAGAGCGGTTAAGGCTCGTTCGTCGTTGGGATAAGCGGCTACGAGCTTCTCCAGGTAGTCCTTCTGTTTCACCGCGTCAGCATTGGCCCCGGCTTGTACGGCGAGGATAAGAACCTTTTCTCCTTCGGAAGTTTTGTCGGCCAGGGCCACCGCTTTTTTCAAGTGGTCAAAGAAATCTTTAGCGGTGGCGGAATTGTTGGCGTGAGCCAGTTCGGCGGAAGCGAACTCGGGGTCGAGCGCGATGGCTTTTTCAAAATGCGGAAGAGAGTCGTTGGCAAGCAGTCTTTCGGAAAGATCGCGTCCCTGGAGAAATTCCTTGCGGGCTTCGTCGGACTTGGTCGTGATAGGGATTTGTGGTTACTGCAGGCCATCGAGGCCGCGGTGGCCAACAAGAGACCCGCACTTCGCAACAATCGCGATTTGCTAGGAGACATGTGTTACTCCTCCGGTATGCGTGCTTCGTTGCGTTACATTCTTCTCTTTATCGAAGAATCGTATGGATACCGGATTCGTGACACGAAGACCAGAGCGATGGTATGAATGCATCCGGGATGGGGATTAACCTGGCGATGAACGCTATGGTTTCAGATGTTTGTCAAACCAGCTAACAGTGCGCTGCAGGCGATCGATGAGATGCTTTTCTTCCTTGAGGCCGTGACCCTCGCGAGGGTAGATGACTAGCTCGGTTTCGACGCCGTATCGTTTCAAGGCACGATAGAGTTCCTGGCTCTGACCCAGAGGGTCGATAACATCGTCTTGGCCTTGGAGAATGAGCGTAGGGGTTCGCGCATTTTTCACATAGGTGATGGGCGAGCTGTGCAGGAAGCCTTCCTGCTTTTCGTACGGGAGGCCATAGAACCACTCGTCGTAGGAGGGATGATCTTCAGTGCCGAATTCGGTGGCCAGGTTTGACATGCCGGCGCCGGAGACAGCGGCTTTGAAGCGGTTAGTCTGGGTAATGGCCCATTCTGACATGTAACCGCCGTAGGACCAGCCGGCGATGCCGAGCCGGTCGGGGTCGGCGATACCGCGTTGCACCAGATAGTCGGCGGCCGCCATTACATCGCGGAAGTCGCCTCCGCCCCAGTCCCCCCGGTTGAGCACCATGAAGTCGTAACCGTAGCCGGTCGAGCCCCTCACATTGGGATAGAAGACGGCGTAGCCCGCGTTGGCCAGCAGTTGTCCCCAGGACTCGAAAGCGTCGTTCCAGTTGCCGGTGGGGCCTCCGTGAATCAACAGGACCGTGGGGAGTTTCGAGTTGCTCGTGGAAGCGGTGGGAAGCAGCAGCGCTCCTTCGACTTGGCGGCCGTCGAAGGTCTTGTAGTGCGCGAACTCGGGCGTGGCAAGCCTGACATTGTTAAAGAACTGGTTGAAGTGTGAGACAGGGGTAGGGGCGGATTTGCCGTCCGAGAGAAAAAGCTCCGCGGGACGGGCCATTGCTTCTCCCGCAAAGGCTAGCGGGGTGCCGGTGTTCGCGGGCAGGAATGCCCGCGCCACACTGGGTGGTTCGTCAAAATCGCGAGTGCTCATGTGCGGGTCAAGTAGCGGTTGAGCACGGCCGTTTATGTCTACGACGACGAACCGGTTGCGGAAGCCGTCGCCGATCAGGGCCAGCAGCTTGCCATCCGGTCTCCAGACGTATGCCTCCACGGGCCGATCGAGGCTCTGCGCAGTGAGGTTGCGCGGCGTTCCTCCGTCCAGAGGCAACACATACAGGTCGTGCGGAACCGGCCCATCCACTCGTGAACCCACATAATGGGCCACGGGGAGCGACAAGGGACTGCATTTTGCCATCGGACGGGTTGACGGAGAAAATGCGATTGGTTTCCTGGTCTGATTCCGGGTGATCCGTGGCGACAACAATCAGGCGGTCGCCGCGCGGGTCCCATTGCAGCTCGTGAAATTGCCAAGCAGCGCCGACGAGTTCGCGTGGTTTCCACGATGCAGTGTCCATAATCCAGAGGTGGTCCCGCTTGTCGTCGCGATCCACCAGCCGCGCGTCTTCTTTGTCTTTTTCCTTCTTTTCTTCATCCT
>QIAS01000083.1:0-2471 GCA_003225615.1 Acidobacteriota bacterium
AGGCGGCACAATCATCCATTTGACGCTGGCTTATCGGTTTCTCCTCGCACGGATTTTGTGCTGGTGCTGGTTGCTGCGCAACTGCTGCCTGTGTCCGCACAAGTTCTTCCCGGGACGATTGAGATTCAGGGCGTCCATGCCGGACCATTCAATCCCACGGCTTGGCAACAAGACACGCTGAACTGGGTACCCGAATGTGAAGCGCCGAGTGCCTTCCCCAACCCAGGGATGGGTTGGAGCGTAGTCGCAAGCGGTGTAGCCTGTAATTGGTAACGGTCACCATACGGCAACCGTGATGGGCAAAGAAGTAGTGAGTAGCGAAAGCATCGCTGCGCTCTGGGCCCCTGCGAGGACATGCCTCATGAAGACGTTTGGCCCGCGAAGAATCCGCTTGGAAGCAAGGCTGGTCCGATTCCTGGTTATCAGCGCGCTGCTCCTAGGCAGCGTTGTGGGGGCCGGGTCCTTCGCACAGAAAACGTCTTCGGACACAAAGCATGCAATCCAGAAGCAGGCCTTCGGGAAAATGCCTGATGGGAGGGTCGTAGACGTTTACACCCTGACGAATTCACATGGTGTCGAAGGAATCACAAGTTCGATGACGTGGTCCTCGGCTTCGAGAGACTGGAGCCCTATTTCACTAACGACCCACACTTCGGATCGATCATCGGCCGGTACGCTAATCGCATTGCAAACGGCAAATTCACTCTCGACGGTGTGGAATACAAGCTTGCGAGAAACAACGGTCCGAATACATTGCACGGCGGCATCAAGGGTTTCGACAAGGTACTCTGGCAGGCTGACTCCTCCGAAAGTAGGAATGCTGTTGCTCTCGTTCTTTGGTACACGAGCCCAGACGGCGAAGAAGGTTTCCCCGGAAATCTCAAGACGAAAGTCAGCTACACTCTCACCGATTCAGACGAGCTCGAGATCGCCTACGAGGCAACGACCGACAAGGCCACGCCCGTAAATCTGACATCTCACAGCTACTTCAATCTGGCCGGGCAGGGCAGTGGCGATGTGTTTGCTCACGAGCTCTTGATTAATGCGGATCGCTTCACTCCCGTAAACAAGAATCTCATACCCACGGGCGAGCTGCGCCCGGTGAAAGGAACTCCGCTAGACTTCACTAAGTCTGTTCCGATTGGATCCCGCATCAAGGACAGCTACGAACAGATGGTGCTGGCAAATGGTTATGATCACAATTTCGTCATCAATCGCCACGGTTCCGAACTGGCGCTTGCAGCCCGCGTGCACGAACCGCTCACCGGGCGCATCTTGGAGATCTACACTACAGAGCCTGGCGTGCAATTTTATTCGGCAAACTTTCTTGACGGCTCCATTATGGGGAAGCAGGGTCGTGTTTATAAGCAACACTATGCTTTTGCTTTGGAAACCGAGCATTTCCCCGACTCGCCAAATCATCCCGGCTTTCCATCGACTATTCTAAGACCTGGTCAGATCTACCGCTCGCAAAGTGTATTCAAGTTTTCTGCCGACAAGAAATGATCACAAGAGATCTTAGCGCGGTGGCGGTCAATTCTTCCCTCCATTTGATTGCATCACCAGGGAGAGCGTTTATGCATTTGTATAAGGTGTGCTTGTTCACCGTAGCTGCGACGCTTGCTGCGTCCACTAACGTGGGAACGCTGGATGTGCAAATCCGGGAGTTCGAGGTGCCGACCCCGAATTCGCGGCCGCATGATCCAGCCCTAGCGCCGGACGGTTCGCTTTGGTACACCGGCCAGGGAGCGAACAAGCTAGGCCGACTTGATCCGAAGACTGGAGCATTCAAGGAATACCCGTTAAAGACCCCCAATTCCGGTCCGCACGGTCTGGTCGCTGACAAAGATGGCAACATCTGGTTCACTGCGATCTCGGGTGGTTATGTTGGCAAGCTCAACCCGGTGAATGGGACGATCGTCGAATATCGTCCTTCCGATGGCGCAGAAATTGATCCGCACACTCCCGTATTCGATCACAATGGCATTCTGTGGTTCACCAACGAAGAGACCAACTATATCGGACGACTCGATCCGAAAACTGGCAAGATGACCCTCGTCAAGTCGCCTACGCCACAAGCTGTGCCCTATGGCATTGTGATCTTGCCAAACAACACGCCCTTCTTCTGTGAGTTTGGCACGAACAAGTTGGCCAGTGTTGACCCAAGCACGATGAGAATCCACGAATACACGTTGCCGGATTCACGTGCTCACCCGCGGCGTTTGGCTCTGGCCCCGGACGGAACGGTTTATTACACCGATTTCGCGCGCGGATATCTTGGACATTTCGACCCATCCAGCGGACATATGTTGAAGGAGTGGTTATCGCCGGGTGGCACGGAATCGCAGCCCTATGGAATCGCGATCACGAACGATGGCAAGGTCTGGTATAGCGAGTCGGGTGTAAAGCCGAATACTATGGTTCGGTTCGATCCTAAGTCAGAGACGTTCCGTACGAAGGTGATCCCATCC
>QIAS01000083.1:2619-3213 GCA_003225615.1 Acidobacteriota bacterium
GTTGTAATCGAACTAAAAACGCCCGGATGCTGACCTTCGTGGGTCGGTACTCCGCCTTGAGGGTTTCCTCAAGGGATTGTTCCAACTAGCGGCAACCGCAGGGGCAGCTACCAAGAAAACTAGTACCGAGAGGTCGGTCAGGCCGCTGAAGAATGGGGTCACACAAAACCACCGTGTCTCGATTCCTGCGACGTAGACGAAGGGTGGCAATGGTTGCAATACCGTACATTCCCTAGCGCCCGTAGGTATAACTCCTCCGCTATACTAGTCACCGATGGACATTGAACGCCTTATTGACGAAATCGAGCAGCTACAGCAAATGTTCGAAGCGCCGGACATCAGGCCACTCAGCGCAAGCGATATCTCTGCTGCAAATCGAAGGCATGATGAGGCATTAGCCCACAGCCCGTGGTTCCGGCTGTGGCAGCGCTACGGCGTCTGTTGTCGGGCTGAAGCTCCGGTATTTCAAGAGCCGAAATAAGAAGCGTTCAGACTTTAAGGCTGTCCCTATCCACAACACACCCAGATAGAAGTTCGCTGATTCGGCGGGCCACGTCCATCCCATCCGAGTACAAGGGGCTGGCTGGCACCCGG
>QIAS01000083.1:3471-6950 GCA_003225615.1 Acidobacteriota bacterium
CCTTTCCGGTCACTCGAATCGCCCCGGTAAAATTCGTCGGTTCACGGGAGGCAGCGATGGCTATCATCGGCAAGCTGAATACAACGCTGACGGTAGCCGCCGGCAGCGATCGCCTGGCGGTGGTGCTGCCTATCCTGGGGAGCATCGTGTTGCCCGGTGTCCCTCCATCGGTGACGCCGGATGCCGGCCCTTGGGTTGGCTTCGATTTCAATTCGCCAACCATCGACGCGTCTGGGTCGATGCGGCTCACCGGAACAGCGGGGGAGAACGTTGCTGGTTGGACACTTGGTTTTATCCAACTCAAATACATCGGCACCAACTATGCCCGCTACCGTGGCGCGACCGATCGCGATGGCAGCATTTTGATCACAGGGAGCAATCAGATCTTGTGTCGCGACACAGATATCGGGTCAGCCGAAGTGTGGTATGACAGTCTAAATTCGGGCGGGACAACGGGTCCAAATGGGACGAACAAGCTTCCCGTGGGAACAGTCATTCCGCCAGCGGGGTTTCTGGATGTTCCTGCTCATTTGTTTGACCAGCCCAGCCGGTCGTGGCAGTCAATTGTAAAGAATTTAAGCGTTGCCGGACATCCGAACAACTTCCTGTATCACACGGACATTGGCCTCGCGTTCTGTACCATGCTCGTCGCCCGGGATCCCGGCAACAAGTTTCACATGCTCATGCACTTCTACTGGAACGTTCGCTGGGAGCAGATGTTTACGGTCGATGGCTCCGGCAAAGTCGTGGCGGGACGGCTGGTGCACATGCAACACAACATCCAGCGTCCGGTTCATTCCGGCAATCCCATGGACGGACGTTTTCAGGGCAAGGAATACGACTTGTCGCTTCCCGTGAGTAATACAGTGTCGCAGCGACCGCACCACGTGCACCCGGCGCCCGACTGGCGAAACATGTAGCACGGGATGACTGGGTCGAATCCCTCACGACCTCGTACTTGCTTTTGCGATCTTGAGCCTGACGTTCACCGTGTCCGGAGGACCGAGCAGAACACAACACCCATCGAACTGTCTGGCCGATCACTGGCGCAGAACCTTAGAATTTGGTTAATCGAGAAAATGCTGTTCTTCTTGTGCAAGACGATTTCTTGGAGTTCATTTGGAAGAGTCCGCGGCGCGGGATGATGGGCGTAACATTTGCCATTGGGCTCGCCGAGGACGACGAGGCCGATGCCACAGATCTCGACGGAAGAGTTCGAAAGGCTGCCGCTGCGGGTTCACGCGTTTCTTGCCGGCGTGCCGCTTCATGATGTGTGGTCCATCGATCTGCCGCGGCCGCGCTCCGGCATCACGTTGGATGAGTTATTGCGGAGGGCAGGCGCGGGTCTGTTCAGCCCCTCGCCGGTCGTGCGTGCTCTCCTAAACATGCGTTTCTTCGTCGGCCGGCTCTTTGGCTGGGATGGCGAGCAGTCCGCAACCCCGCGGGAAAGCTTCACCTCGCGTTTGACAAGCGCCGATCGCTCAAAGTCCCTTGTTCCGGCGGGCACACGCGAGGGACATTTCCGCGTCGTGTACCGCTTCGAAAACGAGCAACTTCTCGAGCTGCTCAACCGCACCGCTCATGCCGCTGCGCTGGGTGCTCTGGTTGAAACCGCAAATGACTACCGCTTCTATTTCGCCGTGTACGTGAACAGCGTCGGCCGCTTCACGCCCGTCTACATGGCCCTTATCGACCCATTCCGCAAGTTGGTCGTGTATCCGTCACTGCTGCGCTCCGTTCGAGCGACCTGGAACCAAACCTTTGGCACGGCCTGACAACGGAGCTCGTTTTCATGCCCGGGTGCTTCGCCTCACCACCCAAGGGACTTTAAATCGAGTACTGTTGGGCAGCAACTAAGAGTCAGAATATCTTTGCGGGCTAATGGCGATGGCTTCCCTCGTCTAAATTTCTGTAATTTTCTTTGCTCTGCAGCGTACTGCTTTATGGACGCGGAGAAGGACAAAGCGAAAGGACCATGGCCACGCGAAGGCGCAGCCAAGCAGATGGAGGATCGGGATCTGCAGAGCGTGATCGAGCGCGCACAGGGCCACGATGCCGAGGCGCTGGGGGAGATCCATCACCGCTATGTCGGGCGCGTATTCGGTTTGTGCCGTTACATGCTGGAGTCGCGGGAGAGCGCAGAAGATGCCACCAGCGATGTCTTCCTCAAGCTGCAGCGCTCCATCGAGAGCTACGACGGTTCGATACCGTTTGCCAGATGGCTGCTGCGGGTGGCTGGCAACCAATGCATTGACGCTTTACGGCGACGGCAGCGTGGACGGCAGGTGATTGTGGAAGTCGAAGACGCGACGGTTCTCGAGGCACCCAGTTCGCGACTGTCGCCGCTGGGGGTGGTCATCAAGACAGAGGAGCGGGAGCAGGTGCGGGTCGCCATCGCGCACCTGCCGGTGAAATATCGCGTGCCGCTGGTCATGCGCTATTACAGCGAGCTGAGTTATGACGAAATCGGGCAGCAGTTGGGCCTGGAGAGGAACCATGTGGCGGCGCTGATATTTCGTGCCAAGCTGGAGCTGCGCCGGAAACTGGCCCACAGGAGCAAGTGATCATGGAATGTTATTCGGAACAGACCTGCGCCATCTTCGTGGACGGCGAACTAACAGTGGACGAGGCGCAGCACCTGCGAGACCACCTTGTCACGTGCCAGCGCTGCCGGGAACTGGTGGATGCATTGCGCGCTGAGAACCGCGTTCTGAGCGAAAGCCTGCGCGAGCTTCCGGAAGAAGCAGCCAGCCCGGCGGCCGTCTCCCGTTTGCGCTGGTCCTGGGTGTGGGGTGACCTGGCGGTTGTGGCCGCGGTGCTGGCGCTAGGTTGGATCGTTTCCGTTTGGATCGATGAGCTGAAAATTCCGGAAGTGCTGAAATGGTTCAATCCCTTCAGCCTGAGCGGCCTCACGAACCTGATGTTCAACCTTTCCTACTACCTTGCACAGGGAGGTACTGCCATGCTAACTGAGTACGCTGCTGTCGTTGGTGGTTTCTTTTTGCTATTGATGTTGGGCGGCAGCGCACTGCTGCTGGGACGCCGAGGGCGGCTGCGCCAGCCTGGCCTGCGCCTGCTGATCGTGCTGCTAACGTTGTCGTTGCCCAGCTTTGCTTTGGAGCGGCGTCACGGTGAGTTTGTCACCGTAGCAGCGAACGAGACTGTGGACGACACTCTTTTGGCCACCGGCAACACGGTGCGCGTGGAAGGCGTGGTCAATGGGGACCTGCTGGTTTTTGGCCGGACTGTGGAAGTACGTGGCCGTGTCAAAGGTGACTTGGTGAGTTTTGCCAAGCGAACCGTGGTGAGCGGAACCGTGGAAGGCCGCATCTATAACTTTTCTCAGTCGCTGGACCTGGATGGGGAATTAGGGCATAGCATCTACGGCTGGGTGCAATCCTTGCGCGTAGATAACCGGGCACAGGTCGGCGAAGGTATTGTGGTTGGCGCCGGCGACGTCAGCCTCGAGGGCGAAGTGA
>QIAS01000167.1 GCA_003225615.1 Acidobacteriota bacterium
GTAACCGTGGAGATGGCACTTTCCAGGACGTTTCGAAAGCAGCGGGCGTGGACGATCCCAATCACTACTTCGGAATGCAGGGAGTCTGGGCCGATTACGACAATGACGGCTGGCCGGATCTGTACGTCGCCAACGACGCTGGTCCGAACTATCTTTACCATAACAACCATGACGGAACGTTCGAGGACGTGAGTTTGCTATCGGGCGCGTCACTGAGTGCTGATGGGCGCGAGCAAGGTTCTATGGGCGCGGACTTCGGCGATATCGACCACGATGGGTTGCTGGACATCATTCTCACCAATTTCACCGAAGAGCCCGACACACTTTATTGGAATCGCGGGGAACAGGGCTTCAATGACATCAGCTATCCCTCACGCATAGGTCAGCCCAGTTATCCCCTGGTGGGATGGGGTACTTCGTTCATTGATATAGATAACGACGGCTGGTTGGATATTTTCGTCGCCAACGGACACGTCTACCCACAGATGGATCTCGTGAAGGGAGGCGCGCCGTATCGCCAACCATTCCTTGTTTTCCGCAATAACAGGGATAGAACCTTTGAAGATGTGACTGCGCTTACTGGGCTAAACAACCTGCCGTTGGCGTCCCGCCGGGGCGCGGCTTTCGGGGACGTAAATAATGACGGCAAGGTGGATGTACTCGTGCTGAACGTCGGCGAACCACCGCTTTTGCTTATCAACCGCACAGAGAGTGACAATTATGCGGTTCTTCTGAAGCTTATCGGAACCAAGAGTAATAAGGCCGCGATTGGAGCGCGCGCGACTGTCACCGCAGGCGACCTTGTTCAATTCAATGAAGTGCGCGGAGGCTCGAGCTACTTGTCGCAAAATGATCTCCGGCTTCATTTCGGTCTGGGTTCACAGGCCATGATCGATGCGCTGGAAATTTCGTGGCCGAGCGGCAAAAAGGATGTTTATCGGCACTTGCCTGCGGATTTCATTTACACAATTTCGGAGGATGGCACGATTCAGAAAAAGGTTCCGTTCACCAAGTCCGCGCTTAGCGCGCCAGGCGCCGCTGCCCGCCCGCAAAAATAAGTTCTCCGACCAAGCGTTTGTTACGGGGTTTTTGCGACCGGAGCTGGGCTCTTGCCTGCATCTTCGGCAGCCTTAAGCACCCGCGAACGGTCCATATGTTGCTTGGCTTCTTTGGTTCTTCCCAGCTTGGCGAGCACAAGTGCGAGATCGTACTGGGTTTTAGAATTGTTCGGATCGATCGTCACCGATCGCTCCAGAAGAGAATCAGCTTTCTCCAAGTCTCCCCCCTGCAGATATTGTGCGCCCAACCCCGCCAATGCCTTCGCATGTCGTGGTTGCAATTCCACCGCACGAGCGAAATGCTGCAAGGCTTCCGCCACCGTCCCCTGCTGCTCCGCAAGTGCGCCAAGCTGATACTCGGCGTCGGCAAGACCAGGGTCGATCTCGAGCGCTCGCTGCAGCGCTTTCCTCGCTTCAGCGTAGTGTTGCTGGGCAAGCTGGGCGATACCTAATCCCAGAAAGCCCTTGCTGTCCTGCGGCCGCTCAGCAACGTATTTCTCGAAAATGGACGAAGCAGTTACGAAATCTCTTCCCTCCAGCATCGCCGCAGCAGCCAGGTAGAGGTCGTCCAGATTGTCTGGACTTCGAGTGGCCAACTCATGAGCGGCGCGCAAGGCTGTATTCCGCTGTCCGGCCTGGATTCCTGCGATCACCAGACGCCGCAGCACAGCGGGCGACCCCGGCTGAAGGGCATAAGCACGATTAAGCATGTCCAGAGCCTGTGCGTGCTCGCCCTGTGATGCTCGAACCGCCGCCATTGCGACCAGGGTATCCACCGACTTTGGATCGCGTGCCAAGGCTTCGCGAAAGGAGTTCATGGCGCCCAAGCGGTCTCCCGTAACCTGTAACGCGCGACCTTTCAAATAATAGATGCGGGTTGGAACGCGTTCTCGTCCCGTGAGCACCGCGTCAACGGTTTTGAGCGCATATTCCGGAGCATTTCCGTCCAGAAAAACTTCAGCCAGGTCGGCCGCGATCGCAGGTGATTCCTTGGCTCGCGAAATCAGCGCAGAAGCCTCTTGAGTCCGTCCGAGTCCCAGCAGGCTGGCGGCCTTGGCCGGAACTGCGTCGATGGGCAAGCGGTCTGAAGGAAAAGTCTCGAGCGTGCTGAGAGCCTCGGCGAAATCTCCTCGCGCCACATATAGCCGGGCTAGTTCAACTTTTGCAGCACGATCGCCGGGGGAGAGTTTGACCACCTCTTTATATTCGTCGATAGCCGCGTCCGGTTTGTTCTGCGCGATGAGGGCAGTGGCAAGATCCTGGTGTGCGACGGGCGACTTTGGGTCGAGCTGAAGCACGCGGCGGAGCAACGCTTCCGATTCCGGATAGCGCTTCTGGCGTCCGCGGATGACGGCGAGCAGAGTCAATGCCTCCGTCTGGTTCGGGTCCCCAGAAAGCAAGGTCCAGAGCGTGCGTTCCGCGCTGACCAGGTCTCCCCGAGCGACCTCCTTCCGAGCTGTCGTAAGCGAAGACGCAGATGTTAATCGTGGATTCTGTGACCACCCGAGATGGGAGCCCAGACCGATACCAAACAGGACAAGAAGATATAGAAGCCGGCTAGTTTTGTTGTGCCGCATCGCGCCCTCGCTGGCGATTTTTGAGCGCTTGGTAGGCCTTCATCTCCCGTTCAGCGTCTTCGGCCCGTGATTCTCGACGGTAGGCGAGTGCAAGCTGATAATGGATGTAGTCACGGTCCGGACTTAGTCGCGTTCCAACTTCAAGGTTGGAGATCGCCTCCTGCGTATTGCCTTGCTCTAATTGCAGCTTTCCGAGTTGGTAGTACGCGTCACCATGCTTCGGGTCTTGTCGGATAACTTCACGTAATAAAGGCACAGCTTCTGCTGCTCACATCAGAAGGATTAAGCTTCAGCGCCTCTCGCAATTCTTTTGCTGTCTCCGCCGGATTACCGTTGCGGATCAGCGCCAAGCCTGCCAGGAAATGGGTTCGCTGCAGCTGGGGATTGAGGATCAAGGCGTTGTGGTACTCATCAAGTGCATCACCGTACTCGCCTTGGTCAGCGAAGGCCTCCCCCAGCAATGTGTGAATGTCGGCCGAATTGGGGTTGGTCTTCTCTAATGCGCGCAATCGCCGAATCCCTTCGGTATAAGCCCCGGTCTTCACCTCTGAGACGGCGTAGGCGTACGACAGTCCGGGATCGTGATCGACCTCTGTTTTGATGGGTTGCAGCACTTCCAGCACTCTCGCATAATTCTGTATGCCGAACAGAGAAAGGCCCAGGGCCGCGCGCGCCCGCAGGTCATCCGGCTGACGGTCAACGTGCCTGCCCAGGGGAGCAGCGGCCCGGTCAAACTGGCCAGCGTAGAAAGCAGCCATACCGAAATTGCGATCGAGGGTCTCGAGCGTGGGATTCCATCTGGCCGCGTTGGCGAAATAGTCCATCGCACCCACGTAATCTTTTTTGCCGGCGGCGATCACTCCCAGGTTGTTATAACTGTCAGCCACCGCCGGCTTGAGTCTCTCGGCGAATGCCTCTAATTTCTTCAACTCAGCGGGCGAGAGGTTCGTCTTGCTCAACTTGGCTTCTTCGTTCGCGGGCGCGTCTGAAAGTTCACCTTTGCCGTGGCGCTCCGGGTGCGGCTTGTCACGCAGCTCCGCCGAAATCTGCAGCTCCTTCTTACCTTCTTCTGCGCGGCCGGTCTGCAGAAGAATTCGTCCTAGCGCGTAATGCGCGCGGTTGACTTGATATCCATTGCGGGAGGGGTCTTTTGTGACCAGGATCGCGCGGCGCAAGGTCTTCTCCGCCTCGGGTAGTCGGCCTGCATCCAAATACAACTGACCAAGACTGATGAGCGGGTCGGGATTTTCCAAATCCAGCTCCGCGGCGCGCGATAACTCTACCTCCGCAAGTTTTGTGTCATGGCGCTTCAGTGCGATGTAGC